>DMOO01000170.1 GCA_003456855.1 Sphaerochaeta sp. | reverse complement strand
CTGAGGTCGGTTATGTAGGCCGTGACGTAGAGTCCATGGTCCGTGACCTGATGGGCAGTGCAGTCTCCATGGTCAGACGTGAGCTTGCAGCCGCAAACGAGCAGGCTGTGCAGGCAAGGGTGGAGGAGAGACTCCTTGATGCCCTTATCCCGAACGTCAACAAAAACGACGACCCTTCCTTCGAGAGCTCCAGGATCAGCGCACGCGAGCAGATCAGAGTCCAGCTCAAGGCCGGTCTCCTTGACAACACAGAGGTCGAGATCCCGAACACCATGATGAGACCGAAGCTCGGCATCGAGGTTATGGGTGGTTCGATGGATGATATCCAGAACGCCATGAACAGCCTTGGATCGATCTTCCAGAACGCTGGAATGCCGGGTCCTCAGCGTGGAAAGAAGCGCAAGGTCACGGTCAAGCGCGCCCGTGAGATATTCACAGAAGAGGAGACGGAGCGCAGCGTGGATCCTGAGAAGGTCAACGAGATCGCCAAGGAGCGCACCGAACAGATGGGAATCATCTTCATCGACGAGATAGACAAGATCGCCGGCAAGAGCACAGGTTCCTCAAGCCCAGACGTGTCCAGAGAGGGCGTCCAGCGTGACATCCTTCCTATCGTCGAGGGTACGAAGGTCACAACCAAGTGGGGAGTCATCGACACCTCCCACATCCTGTTCATCGCCGCTGGTGCCTTCCACGTCTCTAAGCCAAGCGATCTGATTCCTGAGCTCCAGGGAAGATTCCCTCTCAGGGTCGAGCTTGAGGATCTTACCGCAGATGACTTCTTCCGCATCCTGAAGGAGCCTGAGAACGCAATCACACTGCAGTACACAGAGCTTCTCAAGACAGAGGGAGTGGAGGTCGTGTTCAGCGACGATGCAATCAGACGTGTCAGCGAGATCGCCTACGAGGTCAACTCTACAACTGAAAACATCGGAGCAAGAAGACTCTACACGATCATGGAGCAGCTTCTTGACGAGCTGAGCTTCAACGCCAGCGAGATGAGCGGCCAGACTGTAGAGATCACACCTGACTATGTGAACGAAAGACTTGGCAACGTGGTCAAGAACCAGGACCTCAGCAGATATATTCTGTAATTTTCTCAATTTATAACTATCAGACCCGCAAGAAGTTACTTTCAGGCGGGTCTGGTACTAGCCTTGTTTCGCAGTTGGTGGTATTCTAATTAAAGGGAAAACATAGGAATATTGTACTTCGGAGGCGGCAATTGAATTGTATAACCATAGTTGCACCTACATATGAAGACGCAGTGAAACAGGCCAGAAGCCAGTACGGCGACCGTATCCGCATACACAGCAGAAAGGATGTCGTCTCAAAGGGCTTCATGGGCATTGGAAAGAAGAAGCACTGCGAGCTTACATGCTTCCTGGTCGGGGAAGAGCCTGAGAAGCAGGCTCCAAAGCCACAGAAGGCAGCTCCAAAAGATACAGCACCAAGCAAGAAGGATATAGAGGACGACAAGGACATGAGGCGCTTCGAGCGTGAGGCCTATACCCCTGATCCTGAATCAAATACACCGGATCCTGCACTCGAACCGGATGAGCCGGATGAGGAGATCGTCTCTTCAGAGGAGCCCGTAGATGAGGCTTCAGAGCCTGTAGAGGCGGACGAGCCGGAAACAGAGGAGACCTCTGAGGAGGTCAAGGCTGAAGATGAGGGGGAGCCTGAGGATCCTCTTGCACCGCTGATGGAGCACGCCAGGTCTGTGCTTTCACTCAACGACTTCTCGGAAAGCTACATCAAGTGGATAATCGATGACCTTCACAAGCAGCTTGACCCGGCACTGCCTGCGGTCCCCACAAGGAACGAGTTCGAGCTTCTGATCGTGGACAGGATCGTCGGTTCCGTAGACATCGACCATAACAGCCAGCTTCACCCGCCTAAGGTCTTCGCCCTTGTGGGCCCGACCGGTGTGGGCAAGACGACCACCATCGCCAAGATCGCAGCCATCTACGGCACCATCCCACCTGAGGAGATGCGCAAGAAGGTCAGGATCATCACGATGGATTCGTTCAGGGTAGGGGCCTACGAGCAGATAGACGCCTTCGGGAAGGCCTTGAACATCCCGGTTCTCCGTGCGGACGACGAGGCGCAGTTCTTCGAGGCTCTGGAGCAGAGCAACGATGCCGAGCTGATTCTGATAGACACTATCGGAAGGAGCCCGCGTGACAATGAGCTCAACGTAAAGCTCCAGACCATGCTGAACGTCCCTGACAAGAAGAACACCAAGTGCTATCTGGCGGTGAGCGCCTCGATGAAGAAGATCGACATCGACAAGGTCTTCGAGCAGTTCAGGATGTTCAACATTGTCTCAGTCATCGTCACGAAGGCCGACGAGACGCAGACGATTGGAAACATCCTGTCCATCTGCCACGACAGACATGTGCCGCTTCTGTTCATCACCGATGGACAGATGGTGCCGAGGGACATACACAAGGCATCGAGTGCCTTCGTGCTTAGCCTTCTGAGGGGATTCAACATGGATTTCAACTCCCTGTGGAACACCCAGATCGGATCGGACGAGTAGATGTGAATGAGTTCATATTAGTCTAGTTTCGATAGTTAAATATTAGTGGTTTTATTGACTGTTATATTAGTTTTTGTGTATAGTTTGAACGTAATTTGATATGGAGGATTTTCATAATGAAAATTGGAATTAATGGTTTTGGTAGAATCGGACGCTTCGTTTTCCGCGCAGCTATGTCTAGAAAGGACGTCGAGATTGTTGGTATCAACGACCTCTGCCCAGTCGACTATCTCGCTTACATGCTGAAGTATGACACAATGCATGGCGCATTCGAGGGAACAATCGAGGCTGACACCGAGAAGAACCTTCTGATCGTCAACGGCAAGGCTATCCGCGTCACAGCTTGCAAGGATCCTAACGAGCTGGCTTGGGATGCAGTTGGTGCAGAGTATGTCGTCGAGTCAACAGGTCTCTTCCTCACAAAGGAGAAGGCTCAGGCTCATATCAATGCTGGTGCTAAGTATGTCGTTATGTCAGCTCCTTCAAAGGATGACACACCGATGTTCGTCGTCGGCGTCAACGAGAACACCTATGTCAAGGGAACACAGTTCGTTTCAAACGCTTCCTGCACAACAAACTGCCTGGCTCCTATCGCCAAGGTTCTCAACGACAACTGGGGAATCACTGATGGTCTCATGACAACAGTCCACTCAACAACAGCTACACAGAAGACTGTTGACGGAGTTTCAATGAAGGACTGGAGAGGTGGTAGAGCCGCTTCCGGTAACATCATCCCATCTTCAACTGGTGCTGCAAAGGCTGTTGGCAAGGTCATTCCTTCCCTCAATGGCAAGCTCACTGGTATGTCAATGAGAGTTCCTACTCTTGATGTTTCTGTCGTCGACCTCACAGTCAACCTTGCAAAGCCTGCAAAGTATGACGAGATCTGCGCTGCAATGAAGAAGGCTTCAGAGGGCGAGCTCAAGGGTATCCTCGGATACACAGACGAGTCTGTCGTTTCTTCTGACTTCCTCGGAGACACAAGAACATCCATCTTCGACGCCAAGGCTGGTATCGCTCTTACCGATACATTCGTCAAGGTCGTCTCATGGTATGACAACGAGATCGGATACTCCAACAAGGTCCTCGACCTCATTGCCCACATGAAGAAGGTCAACGGCTGAATCTAAGCCGCCAAGTTTCAGGCCTGCCGTTGGGCAGGCCTGAATCATGTTAGACACTTGTCAACAATTCAAATCGTTTCAGGAGAATAAAATGGTTCTTAATACAATCAGAGAGGCTGACCTCAAGAACAAGAGAGTCCTCATCCGCGTAGACTTCAACGTCCCACTCAAGGAAGGCAAGGTTACAGACGCAACCAGAATCGTCGCCGCACTTCCTACAATCAACTACATCCTTTCACAGCCAGGTGCTTCACTTGTCGTGATGAGCCACTTCGGAAGACCAAAGGGAAAGAAGAACCCTGACTTCTCAATGGTTCCAGTAGGAAAGAAGTTCGAGGAGCTGCTCGGAAGACCGGTCAAGGTCGCTCCTGATGTCATCGGAGACGAGGTCAAGAAGGAAGTCGCCTCCCTCAAGGCCGGTGAAGTCCTTCTGCTTGAGAACTGCAGATTCTATCCTGATGAAGAGGCTAACAACCCAGAGTTCGCAAAGGAGCTCGCTTCCTACGGTGACGTCTATGTCAACGATGCTTTCGGAACAGCCCACAGAGCCCACGCTTCAACAGAGGGTGTCTCCCACTATCTGCCATCATACGCAGGTTTCCTGATCGAGAAGGAAGTCAAGTTCATGGCTCCTCTTCTTGAGAATCCGGCAAAGCCTTTCGTCGCAATCATCGGCGGATCGAAGGTTTCATCCAAGATCTCCGTCCTGGAGTCTCTGGTCAAGACCTGTGACACAATCGTCATCGGTGGCGGCATGGCTTACACATTCCTCAAGGTCCTCGGACACCAGATCGGCAAGTCCCTGGTCGAGGATGACTACATCGAGACAGCAAAGAACTTCCTTGCAGCCGCAAAGGCCAAGGGCGTCAAGGTCATCCTTCCTGTTGACCACATCTGCGCTGAGAACTTCGCTGAGGATGCTGCACCTATCACAGTCGATGCAACCGACATCCCGGAGAACCTGATGGGCATGGACATTGGTCCTAAGACAACAAAGATGATCGTCGACGAGCTCGCAACTGCTAAGTCAGTCGTCTGGAACGGACCGATGGGAGTCTTCGAGTTCGCTTCATTCGCAAAGGGCACAGAGGATGTCGCCAAGGCTCTTGCCGCTTCCAACGCAACAACAGTCGTCGGTGGCGGAGATTCAGTTGCAGCCATCAACAAGTTCGGTCTTGCAGCAAAGATCAGCCACGTCTCAACAGGCGGTGGTGCATCTCTCGAGTTCCTGGAGGGCAAGACCCTTCCTGGCATCAAGGCTCTGGAGAAGTAAGCTTTCAAACTATTCGCCGCTTTGCATAGGCAGGGCGGCGATAGCTGTTTAATTTGAAATTAATTTAAGAGGTTATATATGAGACAGTTATACATTGCAGGAAACTGGAAGATGAATCTTGTGCCAAGTGAGGCCGCCAAGTATGCATCAGAGCTTGCAAAGGCTACAAAGGACGCCAAGGTCAAGGTCATGGTCGCTCCTACATCCGTCTGCCTTCCAGCAGTCGTCGAGGCAACAAAGGGTTCCAACGTCATCGTTGCTGCCCAGAACGTCAACGACCACGAGAAGGGCGCATACACCGGTGAGATCTCATGCGCAATGCTGAAGGACATCGGCGTCAACACAGTCATCCTCGGACACAGCGAGAGAAGATCCTACTACGGTGAGACAAACGAGTTCATCAACAAGAAGGTTCTCTTCGCACTTGCCAACGGAATGGACATCGACCTCTGTGTCGGTGAGACTCTGGAGGAGAGGGAAGGCGGAAAGCTCGAGCAGGTTCTGGCTGATCAGGTCAACATCTGTCTCGATGGTGTCACACCAGAGCAGATGGCTCACATCACAATCGCATATGAGCCGGTCTGGGCTATCGGAACAGGCAAGACTGCAACACCTGCAGATGCCAACTCCGCACATGCATATATCCGCTCTCTTATTGAGAAGAAATTCGGCAAGGATGTTGCAGAAAAACAGATTATACAGTATGGTGGTTCAGTGAAGCCTTCGAATGTCAAGGAGCTTATGGCTTGGGAGCACATCGACGGTGCACTGGTTGGTGGGGCATCTCTCACACTTGAGCAGTTCCTCCCGATCATCAATTGCTGATTGTAATGGTAGGTATAATATGGCAGTTTTGAGTATCATTCTTTTGGTTCTTTTCGTTCTGGTCAGCCTTCTTCTGATCTTCCTTGTCTCAATCCGGAGCGAGGACAACACCGGTCTCGGTGGCATCTTCGGAGGAAACAGCGACACTGCATTCGGCGGACAGTCAAACAGAGTCATGAACAAGATCACTGGAATCACAGTTGCAGCATTCATCGTGCTTGCAATCCTTGTTGCATTCGTGAACAAGTCCTCTGATTCTTCTGTTCTCAGCTCACTCAGCTCACAGGCTGCAGCAACTGCAACCACAACCACAACTGAGACAGCAGCTGCAGAGACAACTGCTGAGACAACTGCAGAGACAACAACCGAGTCATCAACGACAACGAACTAATTGAGGATTCATCCCAATTGAATGGCCGCCTGTCAACAGAGCGGCCAATTTGTCTAAAAAGGCCCTGAGAATTCTTTTCTTTACAGGGTAAGGAAATGGAGTAGAGATGAGAGTCTGTGTTTTATATTGTGCAAAGGACAACAATGATAATCGTCTGAAAGAGCTTGCATCCAAGATGGCCGAGGGACTATCCTCCAAGGGCCACATCGTAGAGATCGTTGACATGAACCTTGAGATGGGCAAGATAATCTCGTTCTTTGACTATGTCGTAGTGATCTCCTGCGCCACAGGCTACTTCTCGAAGAACATTCCGACTAATGTTTCAAAATTCCTAAAAGCAGCAGGAACTGTATCCGGAAAACGTTGTAGTTGTTATATTAGTAAGAACTGCGGAAGAAAGGCTCGTGTTCTCCAGACACTCATGAGAACCATGGAGAGTGAGGGAATGTACCTCAAGGTATCCGACATTCTTCCGAATGGAAACTACGCCTATGCAGTCGGAAGCCGTCTGCACGTGGAATCCGGATTAAAGGAGTGATCAAGATGAAGAGAGCATTCGTATTAGTATTGGCATTGGTATTCGCCATCGTCTTCGCATTGCCTGCATTCAGCGCAATCTCAACACCTATCGTCAGAGTCAACCTGACAAAGACAAGGGTCATCACGCAGGAAGAGCTGGATGAGCATCTTGCAATGTACAAGGAAGAGTATGGCGACAACCTCGACTCAGCTACAGTCCTTGATGCCATGATCTCAGATGAGCTCCTCACCCAGGCAATGGAACGTGATGGTTATACACTCACTGACGAGCAGAAGGCCGAGCTCCTTGCTTCCCAGAGAGCAAACATCGAGGCTCAGGTCGGCCAGACACTTACAGACGAGCAGTTCGAGTATGTGATCCAGACAAACCTTGGTGTTGATGTCGATTACTACAAGGAATATCTTGCCCAGCAGTACCTTGTCCAGAACTATGTCATGAACATGAAGCCCGATTTCTTCACAGATGAGGCCATCGCCCCTTCAACAGCAGCCGTCGAGGATTTCTACAAGAAGAACAAGTCCACATTCATCAGCCCTGAGAACGTGAAGCTCTCACATATCTACTTCAAGTTCGATGAGGACAAGGAAGCTGCCTTGAAGGAGGCCACAGAGGTCTCCGAGCTGATCAAGGCCGGAAAGATCACATTCGAGAAGGCTGTAACCCAGTATTCAGATGATGCTGACTCAATCAACTCCGCCGGAGAGATCGGTTGGCTGTCAATCAACGACAGTGACACAATGGCCTACATGGGCGAGAACTTCTTCAACGAGGTCTTCGCACTTGATGCAGGTGAGGTCAGCGGTGTGATCGAGAGCCTTGCTGGTTACCATATCGTCAAGGTCTCCGTCCACAATGATGCAAAGATCCTTGGTATCGATGACAAGACATCACCGACAGAGACCACAACTGTCCGTGACTACATCACAAGCTATCTTGCAAACCAGAACGCCAACACCCAGTATCAGAACGCCTACATGGCCCTTATTGCTGACCTGAAGTCACAGGCTTCAATCAAGTACCTGACAACCAACTGATAAGGGAAGAGGGTATTAATGAAATCTAGACACCTTGC
>DMOO01000008.1 GCA_003456855.1 Sphaerochaeta sp. | reverse complement strand
ACCACTTCATCCCGTCGAAGATGATCATGTCCACGTCCATGTTCCTGTCCCTGACATCAAGCAGGGTGGAGGCGGTCTTGAAGTTCATCCTGTGGTCGTCGATTATGTTCCCATCCTCGTCAACCATGGTCCCACCGTTGAAGCAGGAGACGGGTCCGTCTATGCCCATCCTCTCGTAGAAGGGTCTGACACCGGTCACAGGTCTTCCGGAGACCAGGGTGAAATGGACACCGGCCTGGTAGGCCTTCTGGATCCATTTTATGTTCTCGTCGCTGAGGCTCTTGTCATCCCGGACCAGGGTCCCGTCAATGTCACAGCAGATCGCCTTTACTCTCTTCTCCATCTATCTCTCCCTCATCACTTTGTGTGAAACCTCTTCTTAAGCTCCTGCCAGATGGCCGAGTGGAATAAGATTATGCCGATCACCGCGAAGGCCCCGGCCACCGCGCCCATGGTTATTGTGGGCCAGTTCAGACTTGGCATCCTGATGTACAGCACCAGGAAGGCAATCAGTGAAAGCACTATCTCCCAGATCAGCGGCATTATGTTGTTCTTTCTCTTGTTTATATTCAGCACGAAGATGAAGGCCGATGCAAGCAGGGTCCCGAAGGCTATTATCGGAAGCACGAAGCCTATCCACCCAGGTGAGAGGAACACACCTATCAGTGTTGTCTCTATGATAGCGAAGGACCCTATTCTGAAGGCCTGGCCCATGGAGGTGTACTCCAGGATGTCAGGCGAGAGGAAGGCCCTCCAGAAGAAGATGATCCCGCAGATGGCCACCACGCTCCAGAGAGGTCCCTTAGTGAAGTAGTTGACCAGAGGGCAGGTGATCAGGGCAAGGACGCAGAGGACGCGCAGGATCATCCTCAGGTTGTACATGAAGAGGCTCGATCTTCTCTGCTTTGGATACTGGATTATCTGCTTACTCATAGATCGATGTCTCCGTCACCTGCGGGTCCAGTCCAAGCTGTCTGGAGAGTGCTATTATCCTCTCCTCGAAGGATGGGTCCTTGGTTATCTTCGATATTGAAAGTGTAGTGTTCTCACCGTAGGAGACCATGGAGCATGATGCCCTACTTACTACACATGTGCCCAGAACAAAGTCGAATCCCTGAATATAAGGCTTCAGTTCCTCCGGAACCTTCACAACTCCAAGGTTGGAGAGTGTATTGGAGAAACGGCTGTCTCCAAGGAAGCCGTAGACTATCTTGGCCACCGGGCTCTTGATTGCCATCGGCACAAGCCTCAGGGCTCTGACCAGCTTCCTGGCCTGGGTCATCATCTTGGAGAGCTCCTCGAAGGTCGCCTTCTGCTTGAGCTGCTTCGCTGCCTCCTGGGCAACACGAGCCACATCGTCCACCTCTTCAGGTGGAAGGTCGATGCTGCAGTACATGGCGAAGTTCCTGACCGTGGTGGACTGTGGGAGGAACTTTCTCATGTTCACAGGAACCTGTATCTGGATCTTACCCTTTGAGATCTCCGTTGCGCTTCTGTTGGCCATGAACATAAGAGCCAGCATGAAGGATGTGACCGTAACTCCCATCTTATGGGTCAGTTCCAGAAGCTTGTCAGTGTCATAGACCAGCTGGATGACCTTGCACGGTGTCTGCTTGGAGAGCTTTCCGCTCATCTGCAGTGCTGCAGGACCTGCGAGGCCTGCCTTCTCCTTTGTATTGGGGCACAGGCGCTCGAAGTCGTTGGAGAGCTCGTTTATCGGGGCAGGGGTGTTTATGTCAAAGGTCTGAGGGGCACCAAGAAGGTGAAGGTATTCACCGACAAGTGCCTTGAGGAATACCATGCCTCCTGTTCCGTCCGTAAGCACATGGAAGAACTCCGTGCTTATTCTGTTCTTGTAGTACAGGACTTTGAAGGACTGGGCACCAACTGCAGTTATCTTCAGCGGCTGGCAGGGGATACCCTTGTCAGGCATGATGGGAAAACGTCTTTTGACAGAGTCCAGATAGTGCCAGAAAACACCTTTTCGGACTATGGTCGCAAAGCTTGGGAACCTTTTAATGGTGAAGTTCAGGGCCATCTGGAGAATCTCCGGGGCTACATCCTCGTTTAGGTAGCAGCTCAGCCTGAAGATGGGCATCTTCCCGAACTTCATCGAAAGGGGGTAGATCTTCGCGGCGTCGTCCAAGGGGTACCAGGATTGGGCCTGATGGGCGTAGAAGCCACCGAGGTTTGAGCTTGAGAGCCTCTGTGAAGCCTCGTCAACGGATACTCCGGAGCCTGCAAGGTACATCAGCGCGGCCTTGGCATCGTGAAGTATAAGCCTCTCCTCCCTGCCGTCCATGTCCAGATGCTCACGATACATCCTTAGATAGGAATCCACCTTTGCCGCATCCTGTTCGGACAGAGACTTGTAGAAGTTGTTGAAAGCCTGGGACCTTTTGCTCATCCCTATAAAAATAACATATCAGCTTCTATTGAGTAAAGCTAAGTAGGTGGTGCTTGCCCTCTTGATGCTCATGACAATGAGCCTTGGAAGAAGCCTTACTGCCTTGGCTATCCCATTCCTTCCACCGCGCGCCTTGTAGGCAAGCTCCAGGTCTGTCCAGGTCTCGAAGATCATGGGCAGAAAGCTCAGGAAGAGGGTGAAGGTGTTCGACACCGTGTATCTTGTATGGCCGAAGGTTATGACCCTCTCCACAGCCTGCAGAGTCCCCTTGATCTGGTAGACGCTGGTGGTTCTGAAGAAGATGGAGGTAGCCTCCATTGAACATACAAGTTTGAGGACCAGAAAAAGGCTTGTTTCTGTGATGATTGCTCTGTTTCTATCGAATATAAGATAAGATAGAACATCAATTGCCAGAATGAACATGCCATAGAAGACTATTGGCCTTAGGTCTCTGAAGAAGTTTCTGTAGCCTGTTCCGGTGAAGGCCGCAAGCACGAAGAAGAAGGCTATGAGCGCGTAGCAGACATAGGCCGATGTGAGCTGCAAGGTTATTGGTACGGCAATCAGAACCAGGAGCTTGATGCCTGCCGGGATTCTGTGTATAGGTGAATTGGACTTTGTGTAGGAGAAGAGAGCCTGCATCACGCTCTCCATACAAGAGACTCAAGGGAGCCTTCTGGCTTTCTTATGCCCCAGCTCTCAAGGTCGAGGGACAGGGCCTTCTCCGGGTCCCCGTTGTAGACCAGCTGGCCCTGATGCAGGACCATGAAGCGGTCTGCCAGGCCAAGGCACTTCTCCAACTCATGGGTCAGGATGATGATTGTAAGTCCTGCTTCCTTGAGCGATTCGATGATCGCGTTGACCGATTTGACTCCAGGATAGTCCAGGTTGCTGTACGGCTCGTCGAAAATCAGGGTGTCCCTGCCAAGGGCCAGGATAGATGCTATTGCAAGGCGTCTCTTCTCTCCGCCTGAGAGAAAGTGGGAGGGGTTGTCCGCCTTGGCTTCCAGCCCGACCTTTCTGAGAGCGTCAAGGGCCTTTTCCCTTGCATCCCTCTTGTCCTTCTTATCAAGGCCGAACAGAACATCCTCTATGGTAGTGTCTGCAAGGATCTGCGCATCTGCGTCCTGGAAGACAAGACCGATTCTGGAGGATGATTCGACCTTTCCCGATGTGGGGTTCTCCAGATCTGACAGGATCTTCATCAGAAGGCTCTTCCCGGAGCCGTTCTCTCCGCCTATGACCACAAGCTCACCGGTTGCAATCTCAAAGCTTATGTCCTTGAGTGCCCTGTTGAGAGTTCCGTCAGGCTGTGTGAAGTTCTTGCAGATTCCGGATGCCTTTATCATCAGTTGACCTTTTTCTCCTTGTCTTCCTTCTTTCCCTTAGGTTCATCCTGGAAAACGAAGGCCGCCACCGTCTTCCTGAGAGGGATTGTTATCAGGATGGCAACAACCATCTTGATTAGGTCTCCAGGGATGTAAGGCGTGACGCAGAGGGCCATTGTCTCGGCGAAGGTCTTGTCCAGGGTTCTCATGAAGTGTATCACACCAGGGATGTACATGACCACAAATCCGCAGAGGGCCGCGATGATGATTCTCACTATCGAGGCTTTCCTGCCCATCCTAGGCCTTCCGCAGATCAGTCCTGCGACCAGGGCGGCGAAGGCGTATCCGATGATGAAGCCTCCAGTTGGTCCCATGATCTTCGCGATTCCGCCGGTTCCACCTGAGAAGATCGGGAGACCCAGAATTCCAGCCAAAATGAAGAGAACCGTTGCCGCTGTACCAAGGATAGGACCCAGCAGAAGTCCGCTGAGGACTACCATCATGTTCTGGAGCACGATGGGAATCGGTGTTCCCGGAACAGGGATCGAGACGAACGCGCAGGCTGAGATAAGTGCAGCGAACAGCGCGACGAAAACGATTGACTTTGTTAGGTTGTTAGTTTTCATATTGCAGTGGAGTATAGCTTAAATAGACACTTTTGAGTAGATTGTCTAAATACTTATTTTTCTTTTTTCCCGACCTTGAATCTCGTCTCTGTGCCTTTCGCAAGACGCATTATGTTATCTCTATGTCTCACAATGACTAAGATGGCAGCCAATAAGCAGCAGATCAGAACCCATTTACTATAAAAACCGAACAGGACTATGGCTACAGTACCGGTTACAACAGCCAAAAGGGATGCCAAGGACATGTATCTGCTTAGGGCAAGCACCAGAAGCAGGACAGCTGTTGCAATCAGACCGGCTCTCCAGTCCATGAAGTAGACGGCTGTTATGAAGGCAAGAAAGCCCTTTCCGCCCTCGAAGCCGTACCAGACAGGGAAGCAGTGGCCTAGAACTGCGAAGAGACCTGC
>DMOO01000032.1 GCA_003456855.1 Sphaerochaeta sp. | reverse complement strand
ATGGGGCTTGCCACGATGAAGCAGGGGGACAAGGACCGCTATGCCCTTCTTGAGGACTTCAAGGCCGACACTGACAGTGTGCTCTTCGCGACCGACAGCTTCTGGGAGGGTGTCGATGCCCCTGGAAACACTCTTCGCATGGTCATAATCACCAAGCTTCCTTTCCGCATGCCTGACGACCCTATCTACAGGGCCCGATATGCAAAGCTGGAGGAGGATGGTAAGAGCGGTTTCTACTGCCTGTCTCTGCCTGATGCAACTATGCGCCTGAAGCAGGGCTTCGGTAGGCTGATGAGGCACACGACTGACAAGGGAATAGTCCTTATTTTGGATTCGCGCATAGTCTCCAAGGGCTATGGAGCCATGATGCTGCACTCGCTTCCTGAGAGCTACCATCCCGAAACTGAGACGAAGACGCTCGGTCAGAAGATCGAGTCCTTCCTGTATTGAGGTGCTGCATGTTCAGAGAAAAGCTTGCTGTTGCATTGAGGGAGAGGGGAAGCCTCTCGACCCAGGAGGTCTATGCACTGTTTCCGGACATGAACAGGAGCACCGTCTCATGGCATCTCCACGATGAGCTTGAGAAGGGGAGCATAGCCAAGAAGGGCCATGGTGTCTATGTGGCATCATCATCTATCCCTGAGCAGGATGAGAGGTTCTCGAACATACCGGAGCTGAGCAGAACCGCCTTTGATGTTCTCTCCAAGGCGGGCTACGAGTTCTACCTCTCAGGTCTGGACTGTCTGAACGGTCTTGGGATGAAGGTCGACGGTGCCTATCCTGTGATAGTCTGCACAAGAGGCAAGGATGTGAAAAATGTGCAGCTTGAGCTAATGAGGGCCATGGATTTCGCCATGACAGAGGATGAGAACCAGCTGCTGCTGGATGAGAACCTCAAGCGCAGGATCCAGTTCGTGGTGCTTTCCTCAAGCGACTTCTCCTTGCAGAAGCAGGGCTTCGCCTACCAGGAGAAGGCCTTTGTGGACCTGTACTACGCAACCACCAGGCTGGAGTATCCGCTGCCAGTGGAGGAGCTTCCGCACCTCTTGAGCATCATAAATCCAAATCCCTATAGATTCAGGCTGGCGACCAAGGACAGAAGGCTCTCAAGCGAGCTGAACTTTTTGTTGTCATATCAGAAAGACTTCCTGAAGGCGTTCATCAAGTATCTGGATTGAGCCTTCGCTGTTTGGTTTGGTTGCCAAAGTTAGCTTTTTCAACGGAAATGGTCGTTTTGGTTAAAACTTTTAACCAAAACCGCTGTTTTCGTTGAACGGACTAACTTTTTGGTTTCTGAGATACCCGTTGCATCGGCTGAAGGGCAAAGAAAAAAGGGAGCCGCGTGGGCTCCCTGGAAAGGCTTGTTTTAAATCAGTATCCCATTACCTCGGCTGTGAATGGCTTGAGCCACTCCTCGATGTTGCCGTCTGCAGGCTCTGTGAGTGCTCTGTATGTAGGCTCGACCTCAGGATAGCCTCCAACCTCATTCTGGCTGTTGATGATCTTTCCGGTTCCGTTGTAGAACTCCTCGATGAGTCTGAGGTCAACTGCATCTCTGTCTGCAGGTCTTGCACCGGAGAAGTTGAGGACGTATTCAGGGACAAGCTCAACAGGAATGGCCTCAAGTCCATCGACCCAGATAGGCTTTTCCTCGAGGACTGTGATTGGAATGCTCTCATCAGTGAGCTTACCCGGTGTGACACCGTCGATCTTGAAGATCAGGTTATCCTCTAGGTAACCGTGCTCATCGTTCTCAGGGTAGTTTGATCCAACCATTGCCACCACCTCTGTGGATGGACCTTCCTTCTCGTAGTTTCCTACGATTGAGACGATAGGGGAGCTTGGTTTCTCCTCGAGATCCTTCCACTCCTTTGGAATCCATGAGAGTCTGATTGACCATGCACCTGGGTCATAGATCAGATTGTTGACGATCACACCGGAGGTGTTGCCCTTGAACCATGGGTTTCTTTCGTAGTTGTGCGCATAGTAGTTTCCGATGATGGCGACGTTTGTGCAGTCATCCATGACCAGTGTTCCCATTGAGTGGTTCATGGTCTGCTTCTTATGAACTGACCAGGCAAGTCCTTCGGAGATGAAGTTGTTGCTGTATGTGATGTTCCTTGATGCGTTCTCAGGGCCGTATCCTCTCTTTCCGGAGACAGAAAGGTTCTCATCGACTCCCCAGGCAACAGAGCAGTGGTCGACGACTACGTTGTATGCATTGCCGTTTCCACCTGTCGAGATCTCTGGCTCATATCCTTCACCGATTTCTGCTCCTGCATCTCCCATTCTGAATCTGACGTGCTGCATGACGAAATCATGTGTATTGATTGTGATTCCACCACGGATGATCGTGATTCCCGGACTTGGTGCTGTCTGTCCTGCGATTGTGACGTACGGGTTATTCACTTTAATCTGCTTCTTGCCAAGGTCGATTACTCCTCCGACCTCGAAGACGATCACTCTTGGACCTTCAGCCTCAAGGGCCTCCCTGAAGGATCCTTCTCCGCTGGCGTTGAGGTTTGTTACCTTGATGATTCTTCCATCAAGACCTCCTCTTGTCTCCGTTCCCCATCCGACAAGGTTCTCATAATCCTGGGTTGGAACTCCGTTGATTTCCACGATTGACTGGGAGTAGGCGAATCCCAATGCAACCAAAACGATGATTAGAACAAAAAGCGTTTTCTTCATGTTTTTCTCCTTCGTTACAAGATTACCCCTGAAGGAGTTCAAAAAGAAGGTGTTAAAATTTAAATGGAGTGTCAGTTTTTTTTAGTATTGTTTTAACGCTTTGCTATATAAGAAAAAAGGGAGCCGCGTGGGCTCCCTCTGCTTTGATGTCTGCTGTCTGTCAGTCGATGACTGCGAGGACATCCTTGATGTTGAGAATCAGATATTCGTCATCATTCATCTTTACTGATGTTCCGGCATATTTGTCATGGAGGATCTTCTGTCCGACCTTGACGGTCTTGACGTCGGCTCCGATAGCCTCGACCACAGCGATCTGTGTCTTCTCCTGCTGAGCGGTCTGTGGAATGTAGATTCCACCGGCTGTCTTCTCTTCGACCTTGTCCATCTTAACGAGAACTCTCTCTCCAAGCGGCTTGATTGTCATATATGCATCTCCTTATGAAAGCTTTTCATCCTGCGCCTAGACGCATCATCGTTAATATAACCAAAAACCTTGCAATCGACAACAGGTTCAGGAACCAAGAAGTTCGCTCATCGCTCTGGAGGCGATGTGCCACTTCATGCTGGTGAGTCCGTCCTTGGGGTAGTAGACCCTGCAGTGGCCGTTCTTCATCGGAAGCTCGATGTGCAGTCCCACCTTCAGGGTTGCAAGGAAGACTGACCTCGGGTCGTCGTGGTCCTCGAAAGGCTGGCCCTTGTAGGTGCCCTTGAAGTCCCAGCCGTCGTGGGTGAAGGTCAGCGTTCCGTGGCCGACCTTGACGTAGTTGTCCACGCCAGGCTCGTCCTCGCCGAAGTCGAACTCATCCTCCAACTTGAAGTTGGGATCCGCGACCTCGGCCTTTACCTGCTCGTACTGCCAGTCGTACCACTGGCTGTAGTTCTCGAAGTACTGCTTGTCACCCTCCCACTTGAAGGAGAAGTCGTCCTGGATGGTGGCCTTGGCGCCGCATTCGGTGCAGAAGACGTCGTTGCCTTTGCTTCGGATCTTGAACTCGGAGCCGCAGCAGGGGCACTTGTAGAACATGGTCTCGAAGCCTTCGGCCTTGTCGGAGCCCTTGATGAGGAAGCCCTCCTTCTTCTGGAACTCGAACTCGTTGTAGGTAAGGGCGTCGGTGATGCGCTGCATGACCTCGTCCTTGCTGAGTGTGGTGGACTCCTCTGCGGTGATGATCCTGCGGATGTCGATGCTGACCTTGCCGCGGTGCTTGCGTTTGGACCACTTGGCGTTGCCGAGGCCTGCGCCCTGAATCTTGCACGCATATACCGGGACCTTGAGGAACCTTACCATCTTGGCGATGGCGGGGGACATGTAGCCGAGGTGGCCGCTGCCGTAGACGGTGCCCTCAGGGGCGATGTAGACGCTGCCTTTCTGCTTCTGGACGACGTATTGGATCTTCCTCATGGCCTCGAGGTCGGTTGTGAACTGGTATTTCGGGATGGCGCCCATCAGCTTGAGCCATGGTGCCAGCTTCTTGAAGGTGAAGAAGTGGTAGGTGACCAGGAAGGAAATCCTGGCTGGTCTGACGGATGTGGCGATAAACTTGTAGTCATCGTTGGAGGTGTGGTTGCTTATGATCAGGGCAGGGGCCTGGACCTTCTCGCCCGATGGGACCATGTTGAACTTGTGCTTTATGTATGCCCGTCCCACGACCCTGGCCGCCATGAAGTACAGTGGACCGAACGGCCGTTTCTGCAGTGGTTTCTTCTTCTTTTTTGGTTTTGTATTCTCAGTTTTTTCCATAACTCTATTCTTATTCCTTCAGTGTGATTCTAGCATGGTTTTGGGGGTGGGGACGAAAATTTTGGTTGATTTCTTCTGTATTCCCCTTTCCGATTTGAAGTTGCGTTGTTATCTTTGCGGTGTTGAAGGTATATAATGAAGAACGACGATGACATGCAGAGGTTCAATGAGAGGGTCGCCAAGATATCCGGCGTGATCAAGCACATGCAGAATGTGCGCAATGCCCTTGATACGCTCTGCGAGTGCTTTCTGGTCCGTGCCAACGACAATGACGAGGACCCGCTGTGGCACAGGTTCTACCGTGTCCAGATGTGCTCATACCTTATAACAAAGAAGGATCTTTCCGTGACTCCTCCTGAGGGTGATATGGTCCATGACCTGATCAGGGACGCCTGGGTGGATGTGAAGGACTATATGGAGAACTCCCAGTTCGGCCCTGTCTCGAACGTGGAGCAGTGGTTCAAGACTATACATATAGACTTCCCGGTGGATCCTTTTGACCCTGAATGCACCTATTTTGACGGTGGTTTGGACGGTTCTGTGTTTTTGCTGAGTCAAAATGACACGAAAAAGGACCTGAAGAACCTGAGTGTGTAATTTTGACCCGATTTCGGGTCTATTTTTTTGCATTTTTGCTTGTGTTTCTTGGGCCTCGTTTTCGCTTATTTCTTGGAAAAAGGGCTTTTAAGGTGTCTGGAATCAAGGTTGGCACGATTCCTGCTAGTTTGCTGATGTCAGTCGAACCGGCTGCTGTGATGAGTCACCCAGCTGGCGGGATGTGGCAAAGGAGGCCTTCATGGCAAGCATCAACACCAACAGAGTCAACACAGCAGAGAGCGGAGCCCTGAGCATGTATCTCAGAGACATCGAGAAGATCCCTTTGCTCGACAGAGACGAGGAGCTCGATCTTGCTCTCAAGGCCAAGAACGGGGACAGCAAGGCACGTGAGCGCCTGGTCAACGGCAACCTTAGGTTCGTTGTCAGCATCGCAAAGCAGTTCCAGAACAGAGGTCTTCCTCTCATCGACCTGATCAGCGAGGGCAACA
>DMOO01000178.1 GCA_003456855.1 Sphaerochaeta sp. | reverse complement strand
AGTAGAACTGGTAGCGCTCCTTGTCTCCATAGGCCCAGCCACCGCCATGGATGCTTACAATGACAGGAAGCGGACCCTCCGCGTTCTTTGGTCTGTAGACGTCAAGAACCTGCCAGGTCGGGTCCGGTCCGTACTGGACATCATCCCAGCGTTCAATGTCGGAAGGGGTGCAAAGACCGGCATCCCTCTTGTCATCGGCCATCTTGAAGGCCTTTTTCATGGCTGTAACGAACAGAAACATAATCACTCCTCCAGACAATGATAGCACAGAATGGAAATCATGTTCCTGCTGTGATAGAATCAGGAGCAATGAAACAAGGTACGAAACTCCCATCGATGTCATTTCTGATCAAGCCAGCCTCCTCTCTCTGCAACCTCAGATGCAAGTACTGCTTCTACGAGGACTGGGCAAGGTTCCTGAAGGAGAACAACTTCCTTGTGGGTATCTCGATAGACGGCTACAAGGAACTCCACGACCTCTACAGGGTCAATGCCTCCGGAGAGGGTTCGTTTGAAAGGATCAGGGGGAACCTTGAGATCCTCAAGAAGCATGAAGTCGAGTTCAACGCCATGAGAAGGTCAGCCGGCAAACCTTATTGAGACTATCCTCATTGCAAAGGTCCTGTCCGAGAAGCGGCACAGGAAGCGGTAGAAACCGTTTATCTTCCTCTTGTCCAGCACCCCGTAGCCTGTCAGATAGCCCTTTGAGCTCACCTTGAAGTCCGGACTCCAAACACCAAGCTCCCTCTCCGGGTCGCTGATGTTCAGAAACACGTCGACATCGTTCATACCCATCCCCTTGATGTAGGTCTTGAGCATGAGCTTGCAGGCCTTCCTGTTTGCGGAGTCAAAGGAGATCTTCCCTCCCGGGAAACGCTTGGCCATAGCGATGAACAGATTCCTTGCATCCTCGCGCTTGATGTAATAGAAGACGCCTGCGGCGATGAAGACAGCTCCGCCTTTGCTGTCGATTCTGTCGAACCAGCGAGTGTCCATAAGATCCGATGCTATGTTTGTCTCCCTATCCCCTGGAGGAAGAAGCTCATTGCGGGCTGCAATCACATCAGGGAAGTCGATGTTGTAGAAGAGACATCTGCCGTTGTCGCACTGAAGCGGGGTCGTATCCAAGCCGCAGCCCATGTTCACCACAGCTGCAGTCGGATGGTTCTTGAGATAGTCCTTTATCTCGATGATCATGTCCCCGTAGCGCTTTGCAGCCTCCAGATAGCCATATCTTGCAATGAAGGAGTTGGCCTTCTTCTCAAACATCGACAGGTCATAGTCGACGTTGTCCAGAATCTCCTTTGCCTTGGAGTCGCGGTAGATCGACGGATAGATCTCTGCACTCTTCATTCGTGCAAAGAGAGGGATTATCAGAGTCTCCTGAACGGAGCCCTTCTCTATATGGACCTTGTCTGACATGGAAGCCTCCACACTACTAGTTAGATATCTCTAATTCTAGTGACGTGGAGGATTGTTTGCAATATCTTTCAGTAAAATCAGAGACTTGCCAGATGGTCGCAGAAGCGGTCGAAGTCAGGGTCCTCCTTCTGGAGCTCAGGATGCTCTATTATGTACTTCACAGCCCTGAGCGTCCCTTCCCTGTGGCTTATCACGGCCTTGAAGTCAGGCACCATAGCCTTGACCTTGGAGTTGTCGAAGACCACGCTGTTGGACTTGTCGCCCAGAAGATTGCCCTCCATGTCGTCGTAACCGAACTTTATGCTCTCTCGAATGATCATATCAGAGGAAACATGGCATAAAATCGGCTTTATATCGCGTTTCAGGACATCGGAAAGGCATTCTGCAATCTCCGAATAGATCTGGTTCCATGGAATGGACTCGTCACTGGTTATATGGAAGGCCTGACCTACAGCCTTCTCCTTGCCCATGAGACCCACAAAGGCCTTTGCAAAGTCCCTTGAATCAGTCATTGTCCAGAGCGAGGTTCCATCGCCATGCACTATAACAGGACGGCCTTCTATCATGCGCTTGAGAACGCACCAGGAGCCGTTCACTCCATGCATTCCAATAGGCACCGACCTTTCGCAGTAGGTGTGGCTTGGTCTGATTATCGTCGCAGGAAAACCCTCCCTTCTGTACAGGTCCATCAGGAAGTTCTCACACTCGATCTTCTTGCGTGAGTACTCCCAGTACGGGTTCACCAGAGGAGTCTCCTCTGTGATGACATATCCCTGAACAGGCTTCTGGTAGGCAGATGCGGAGCTTATGTACATGAACTGACCAACATGGCCCTTAAGGACATCGGTGACAACCTTCACCTGGAATACGTCAAAACCTATGAAGTAGGCAGCGACATCGAAGCCGTCCTTGAGATAAGGCCCAAGCGTCTCCTTCAGGGATGTTGGGTCATGGGCATCGCCCACCAGCTGATGCACACCGGCAGGAAGGCTTGAGGCCCTGTTTCCCCTGTTCAGGACCCATACCTCATCCTTGCCCCTGTCTGCAAGCAAGGCAGTGATTGCCGTGCTGATCGTACCTGTTCCACCGATTAGAAGAATCCTCATTTCCACCCCTTCATGAAAGCCTTTCCAAGGCGTAGTCAATGGCCTTGGCAAGACCATCCTTCTCTATGTCAGTCGTTATATAATCTGAATGCTGTTTAAGTATATCGCAGGAATTACCCATTGCGATGCCCAAGTTGCACACGTCTATCATCTCAAGGTCATTCTCACCATCACCTATTCCTACGGTGGATGCCATGTCATCACCAAGATACTCCACAAGTTCCCTGATCCCAGAGGCCTTGGTCACCCCGGCGACCATAAGCTCTGCAGCGCAGGTCTCAGGCAGACCAGTGGTGTTGTTCACGCTGTGGAAAGGTCCCTCAAGGGCCTTTCTTGCCTCAAGGATCCTTCCCTCACGGGACATTATGAAGGACTTGATTATCGGGATGTCGAATGGATCCTTGTCCACAATCTTGAAGCCGTTGAGTGAGATCGGACTCATGTGGATCATGGAATCCAGTTCCCTGTAGTAGGCCAACGACTCGTGGGTCAGATAGGAGCCGTCAAGGCCCTGGTTTAAGAGCAATAGCTTATATTCCTCTGTTATCTTGGCAAGGAACCTCTTCTGCTCCTCTGTCATGACCTTCTGGGCAATGGTCTTTCCTTCAAGAATCAGACCTGCACCGGCAGAGAACACCCCACCGTCGAAAGGAAGGCTGTTCATCTCCTCTGTAAGCTCATTCTGGCTCCTGCCTGTGCAGAAGAACAGCCTGTGCCCAAGGCCCTTTGCCTTAAGCAGTGCTGCCATTGCGCTTTCAGGCACGCTCTTGCCTACGGGAGAGAGGGTTCCGTCTATGTCAAAGAAGAAGTTCAGCTTCATGGGATGAATTATCTTCCATAGCCAAAGGAAAAGCAATCCAAAGTCGACGGCACACCTTTATTCATGTTTTTTTATTTGTTATATTTGAAGCATGGCTACATATGACTTTACAATTGAAACCCTCGGTAAGGCGAAGATCAATTCACCTATCCACATGAGTGACAAGGACGGCGATGGATTCGCCGACTATGTCTCCGACGATGAGAAGATCCTCTACTGCATCGACACAGTGACGGATGAGAACGGACACAGGGTTCCAAAGAGCGAGGAGGCAGTGGAACTCGCAGGACCAAGGCAGAAGATCTACTTCAACCCAGCCCATGTCCACGCAGCGATCGCCACCTGCGGCGGAATCTGCCCGGGCCTCAACAACGTCATCAGAGCTATTGTCAGATGTCTCTGGTACCGCTATGGAGTCCGCAGAATCAGTGGAATCAGATTCGGCTATCAGGGCCTTCTCCCGACCTCCAAGGAAACACCGATGGAACTCAACCCGGATGTTGTCGATGACATCCAGGAGAAAGGAGGAACAATCCTCGGCAGCGCACGTGGCGGCGGAAAGCAGACAGCTGACATCGTGGACACCCTTGAGCGCATGAACGTGAACATCCTCTTCACCATTGGTGGAGACGGAACCCTTCGCGGAGCACATGCAATCCACGAGGAGATCAAGGCCCGAGGCCTGAAGATCGCCGTGGTGGGTGTTCCGAAGACAATCGACAACGACCTGGCCTTCATCCAGACCTCATTCGGATTCGACACCGCAGTCTCCTCCGCAGTCCCTGTGGTCCGCAGCGCCCATGTCGAGGCCAAGAACGCAATCAACGGAATCGGCCTTGTCAAGGTCATGGGTCGTGAGAGCGGCTTCATCGCTGCCCACACCTCCCTTGCCCAGAGCGACGTCAACTTCTGCCTGATTCCCGAGAACCCGT
>DMOO01000134.1:2178-9974 GCA_003456855.1 Sphaerochaeta sp. | reverse complement strand
GCCTCAGGCTGTTCAGAAGCTCCGTTCCGGTTCCGAAGGTGCTTCTGATTCCAGGGACACCCGGTCTCTGGTGCAGTGCAAGCGATGCCGGCACATACAGGATGTCGTCCACATCCGCCTTGGAGGCCTGGGTCATCCTTCTTCGTGTATAGGTGGAAAGGGATTCCAGATAACGTCTGGAACCTTCGGCATATATGACACCGAGTGCAAGCGAAGACTTTCCGGATCCGGAGACACCTGCAACTGCGACTATTTCATTCAATGGGATATCAACGTCCACGTTCTTCAGGTTGTGGACCCTGGCTCCCCTGATAAGCATCTTGTCCTTCATGGCCTCTAACATATCAAAGACACATGAACCTTACCAGTGGAATTTGTTTATAAAAATATGCGACCACTTAAATTTTTTTATAGAAAGACGAAATTTTATTAATTTGACAACTAGGAACACCAAACTTATAAAGGATATGGAGGAGTTCACATGAAGACACCTATCGTAACAGAAATGAAGGTCATCCCTGTAGCAGGATATGATTCAATGACATTGACCCTTTCAGGATGCCATGCACCGTTCTACACAAGAAACCTTGTGATTCTTAAGGATAACAGCGGCAATACAGGTGTCGGTGAAGTCCACGGCGGACTTGCAATCAAGAAGAGTCTGGAGGATGCAATCCCATTTGTGGTTGGAAAGCCGATAGGAGAATACAGGCAGATAATCAACCATCTGTCAGACATACACAACAGGACCGCCGATGCAGAGAGCATCCAGAGTCTGGACCTCTCCAAGCTGAAGGACGTTGTCCATGGAGAGACGGCCATAGAGGCAGCGCTTCTCGATCTGATGGGAAAGTTCATGGACTGCCCTGTATGTGACCTTCTTGGAGATGGAAGGCAGAGAGATGACGTCACAATCCTGGGATACATGTTCTACATCGAGGACATGAAGAAGACAGATCTCCCATACATTGACGAATCCTCATCAAGCAACCCTTGGCACAGGATCAGAAGGCAGCCGCACATGACGGTCCAGTCGATTGTCGAGGAAGCCCAGGCCCTCAACGAGGTGTACGGATTCGAGAACTTCAAGCTCAAAGGCGGTGTTCTCCGTGGAGAAGAGGAGATGGAGGCCGTCGAGGCTGTCGCCAAGGCATTCCCGAATGCAAGGGTCAACATAGACCCGAACGGAGCATGGAAGCTGGCAGAGGCAGTAAGACTTTGCAAGGGCTCCTCACTCACCTACGCAGAGGATCCTTGCGGACCAGAGTCGGGATACTCCGGAAGAGAGACCATGGCGGAGTTCAAGGAGGCCACGGGAATCCCTACGGCAACCAACATGATTGCAACAGATTGGAGGCAACTTAAGCACGCAATCATTGAAAAAAGCGTTGATATCGTCCTTGCAGACCCTCATTTCTGGGGAATGGCAGGCTCGATCCGCTGCTCTCAGATCCTTTCCGACTGGGGTCTTACCTGGGGCTCCCACTCAAACAACCACTTCGACATCACACTGGCACAGTATGCACAGTGCGCCGCTGCGGCAAAGGGAGACATAACAGCTCTGGATACACACTGGATCTGGCAGGAAGGCCATGATGAGCTTACAAACAATCCTCCTAAGATCGTGAATGGAAAGATCCATGTAAGCAATGCCCCTGGTCTGGGAATCGAGGTGAACATGGATAAGGTCATGAAGGCAAACGAGCTTTACAACAAGCTGCCATACTGGGATAGAAACGATGCACTGTCCATGCAGTACCTGATACCGAACTGGAAGTTCGATTCAAAGAAGCCTTGCATGGTAAGATAAAAGGAAGGCGGTTCCGTTGATTGGAACCGTTTTTATTTTCCCTTGTCGTAAACATCCTTTGAAATCTCTATGTAGTATTTCTCCGGTTCTGATAGATAGTGGTCTTTGCGGTAGGCAATGCAAAGCTCCCATTGCAAAGCCTCTCCAAATGAGAAGTAGACCATCTCCTTTGATGGTTTGACATAGGACTGAGGGAAACAACCAAGACCAATCTGGTTTTTGACCACAGAAAGAATGGTTCCGGTTGAAACCGATTCGAAAAGGACGTTTGGCTTCACTTTGTTCTTCTTAAAGATGTCATCGATAATGTCCCTCATAAGTGTGGACGAGTCATTCATCACGAACTTCTGCCCGGAGAGCAACGATGTGTCAATCACAGGAGGCTTTTTCCAGCTTTTCTCCCCTGCAAGCTCTGCAATCGGATTGGTGACAGGAACACCAAGAACAACCTTCTCCGTTCCAAGAATCACATACTCGAACTCAGGATTTCTCTTGTAAACAGAGACATGGGCAAGAGAGACAGTTCCATCAAGCAGCAATTTCTCCATCTCCTTCACTCTGGCCTCGTAGATCTTGAACACAATGCCAGGATATTTCTCATGGAACACTGGGTATACATTGGTGAAATTCAAGGCTCCTCTCTCTGGAGTGTGCGTTATTGAGATCTCACCGGTCCTGAACTCAGCGATGTCACGTATTCTGCTGTACGTCTCGTTGTGGATGGCAAGTATCTTCTTCACTGCTTCTATATATATTTTTCCTGCATAGGTGGGGATCATTTTCCTGTTGCTTCTTGTGAATAGAGGGATTCCAAGATCCTCCTCAAGCTTTAGAAGCTGCTGGTTCATGGCAGATTGGGTGATATACATTTTATCGGCAGCCTTTGTAATGCTACCCTCCCTTTCAATCGCAAGAATGTTCTCCAGTATATGCAGATTCATTTCCGCCTCCTTTTTGGGGTTCTCCTCTTAATTATTTTAAGACAATTACTAAAAAAGTAAATGTTGTGTTTCTAGATTTTAGCGTTTACCGTGAAATTGTAATAAAAAAAACCAAAAGGAGTATTTCCATATGTTCAGAAAAATAGCATTGGTTGTTCTTATGATCTCTGTAGCCTTCATGGCATTCGCAAACGGACAGGAAGAAGCAGCATCCGGAGAGGTTTCCCTCCCGAAGTCAATTGAAGTCCAGGTCCCTGCCAAGACCGGTGGTGGAACAGACGTCATGGCACGTGCACTTGCAGCTCAGGTTGCAAAGGATGCAGGAATCAACGTCACAGTCGTAAACAACACCGACGGAAGTGGTGCAGTCGCACTCGAGAAGGTCTACAGCGCAAAGGCTGACGGATCCACAATCCTCCAGTTCCACACCACAATGCTCATCAAGAAGGCAAGCGGAGTCTTCACTCGTTCAGCAGCTGATGACTACAAGGTCATTGCAGTATCAGTCCAGAAGGACCCAGCCAGCTACATGCTCGCAGTCGACGCCTCCTCCAGCTACTACTCAGTTGATGATCTGGTTGCTGCCGCAAAGGCTAACCCAGGCACTCTCAAGTTTGGTGTCGAGACCGGTGGTACAGCGCACATCATGACCGGTATGTTCGCTCAGTCAGCAGACATCGAAGTCAAGTGCGTTGAGGCAGGAACAGACACAGAGAAGATGGCAGCCCTTGTCGGAAAGACAATCGATGCATGTTTCGTCAACCCAAACCAGGCAGTCCAGTACGTCGAAGCCGGAAAGGTTCGCGTTCTTGCAACAGTCAGCCGTGACATCGAAGGCGGAGTCAACCCGGTCTTCCCAGACGTCAAGAGCTTCCCAGAGCTTGGTTATGCATTCTGCTTCAGCAACATCAACCTCTTCCTCGGACCTAAGGGAATGAGCGATGAGCTTGCAATGAAGCTCCACGACCTCTATGCAAACGCATATGCAGACCCAGCAGTATACGAGGTCCTCGATCCTAAGGGATTCGGAATGGTCTTCCTCTCATACGAGGATGGACTCCAGAGAGTCAAGGACACTCAGGCATCCCTCGATTCTGTAATTGAAGCCCTCGGCCTCAAGCAGTGATAGAATCTTTCATATCAAGGAGGAGTTCCCAAACGGGGCTCCCCCTCTTTTTTTAAACTAAGACATAGGAATAAGGATTGAATCATGTTCAAAATTAAACGTGACCAGATTGTTGGAGCTGTCCTTGTCATACTAGGCATCGTCATCTTCTTCATGATCAGCGATTACAGGGTCCCATTCACAATGGCATATCCTGGTCCTAAAGCCTTGCCAGGCATCGCAGCCTTTGGTTTCATCGCCTGTGGAATCGGAATCTTCGTTCAAGGCACTCTTGATAAGAAGCCTCAGAAGGAATTCGTTGTCAAAGGTGGATGGCTCAGATTCGGAATCGCATTCGGAGTTCTCATCGTATACGTGTTCCTGATGAAGTTCCTGGGCTTCCTGATTGTGACCCCATTTGCATGCTTCGGCCTCAGCACACTCTTTGCGAAGGGAAAGAAAAGCTCTTGGATAGCAAGGGCAGTCTTCTCTGTCGTATTCACACTGTTCGTGTACTTCCTGTACAAATACGGTTTCTCGCTTCCAATGCCTGAACCGATCTGGGCTTAAGGAGGGCTTTGAAAATGCTTGAATATCTTCCATTTGTTTTCTCAAACCTCTTCGTGCCCTACAACATCCTTCTCACGTTTGTTGGAACTGTAATAGGAATCATCTTCGGAGCAATCCCAGGCCTTTCAGGATCACTTGCGATGATGCTCTTCATGCCGCTGACATACAACATGCAGCTCGGACCTGCAATCATGTTCCTGATCTCACTCTGGATCGGTGGTTGTTCTGGAGCCTTCATCGGAAGCGTCCTGCTTGGAATCCCCGGCTCTCCGTCATCCGTTGCAACAGTCTTCGACGGCTATCCAATGGCAAAGAACGGTCATGCAAACAAGGCCCTGGCAATCGGAATGATCGCATCCTTCATAGGAACATTCTTCTCCGCAATATTCGGAGCAATCCTTGCACAGACAATAGCAAACATCGCCTTCGCCCTTGGTCCTTGGGAGTATTTCGCCCTCTGTCTCGTTGCAATCACCATGGTCATTGCAATCAGCAAGGGCAACATGTTCAAGGGACTTGCCGCAGCAAGCTTCGGTCTCCTGTTCGCCTCTGTAGGCTTCAGCCCTATCGATGCACAGCAGCGCTTCACCTTCGGAAACGTCTACCTGATGGGCGGTCTCTCAATGACAGTCGTCCTCCTCTCCGTGTTCGGAATCTCAAGAATCGTGTTCGAATATGGAAAGGGCTTCGACAAGCTGCCAGACGTGGACAAGACCGGTCTCAAGGGATTCGGACTTACATGGAAGGAGTTCGGTGAGCAGATTTGGAACATCATAAGATCGTTTGCAATCGGTCTTGTTGTCGGATTCCTACCTGGAATGGGTGCAGGTCTTTCCAACCTGGTAGCCTACTCAACATGCAAGAACAACAGCAAGAGATCTGCAGAGTTCGGAACAGGTGTCCCTGATGGAATATGGGCTTCCGAGGTCTCCAACAATGCTGCAATCGGTGGTGCAATGATCCCGATGGTCTCCCTTGGTATTCCTGGAGACACATCAACAGCCCTGCTCATTGGAGCCCTCTCAATCCAGGGCCTCGAGATGGGTCCAATGGTATTCCGCAACTCCGGAAACATCGTCTACATGATGTTCTTCGCAGTCTTGCTGGATGCCCTCCTTGTTCTGGCAATCCAGGCAGTCTCTAAGCGCTGGTTCCCGAACATCCTCAAGGTCCCATACCACTACATGTATCCGGCATTGCTCATCGTCTCGCTTGTATCCGCCTACATTGAGTCAGGCTCACTGTACAAGGCAGGAATGATGATCGTGTTCGCAATCTTCGGACTTCTGCTGATGTACGCAGGCCTGCCAAGTGCACCGATGATGCTGGCATTCATCCTTGGACCTACACTTGAGAAGAACATGCTTCAGGCCTTCCAGAGAAGTGACAACGGAATCGTCACCTTCTTCACAAGACCTATCTCATGCATACTCATCATCATTGCAATACTGGCGGTGTTCAGTCCTGTATTGAAATTCCTCTTCGCCAAGATCAAGAAGAAATCCAACTGACAGGAACTGAAGCATGAGAAGAACAATCGATCCCGGAAAGCAGAAAAGAAGCATCAACATAGTCAATGATGTGCCGTTCTCAACAGTAAGATGTGATGACGGCAGCGTCATTGACCTCAAGATGACCCTGCTTCTTCAGAACGGCAACAGCGAGATGCGTCTTGTCGCTGGGATCGACAATGAAGTGTCCATGGGCAGACAGCCAGTAATTGTCTGGATAAACGGCAATGGTTGGCGCTCCTGCCCAAGGACCTATCAGGCCGCCGAATCCGTGTACCTTGCAGATGCAGGCTTCGCGGTGGCAGTCATCGAGTACAGAAACTCAAGCCAGGCCAAATGGTCTGCACAGCTGGAGGATGTAAGACAGGCAGTCAGATTCCTGAAAGCATCCGCAGAAAAATACAATCTTGATCCAGACAGAATCGGAGCCATAGGAAGATCTGCAGGTGGCCATCTGGCCTCATTCCTTGCAATGAACATCGATCCGACTGCAAAAGTGAACTGCGCAGCGGATTTCTTCGGCCCTGTTGACTTGCTTTCGATGCTTGAGAGCAACATCAGGCGATTCGGTCAGGAGGATTTCCCCTTCTCCTGCGAGGAGGAGACAAGAGAAGGAGTGCTCTTGGGTGGAGGTGTTGATATAGTCAGGGAGAAAGGCGCTGGAGCTAGCCCCATAAACTTCATAAACGACAAAACAGCACCGATTCTGATACTCCATGGAGACCAGGATCCACTTGTCCCCATTTCCCAAAGCGATGCATTCTATGATAAGCTCACGAGGAAGGGAATCCCCGTGGATTACTACATAGTTGAAGGCGCCGGACACGGCACAAGGGAATTCGTACAACCGGAAATCAGAAAAATCGTCCTTGAGTTCTTCGAGAGAAATCTCAAGGAATCATAATAGAACGCAAGTTGCCAAGGAGAGTTATTATGTCACAACTTAGAGAAGATTACGATCGCTTCCAGGCCGAGAGAGCCAGATGGATGCAGAATCCAATGACACCGAAGTACTTCATCGACCAGGAAAGAAGATACGTCCACCCATTCCACATGTTCGGAAACGTCTGGTATGTTGGCGATTCATGGGTGTGCGTTCATCTGATTGACACCGGTGACGGACTTCTTCTGATTGATTGCGGCAACTGTGGAGCCACAGCAATGCTCATCCAGGCGATCTGGGAGGCCGGCTTCAACCCTGCCGACGTAAAATGGATAGTCCTCTCCCATGGCCATCTGGACCACATCGGAGGAGCCCTCTTCTTCAGAAAGATGTTCGGCACAAAACTCTATCTCGGTGAGCCTGATGCGCGAGATTTCAGGGAAAGACCTGAGTTCTCCATCATTCAGGACGCCGGGGATCTTGCAAACACAGTCTTCGAGCCAGATTACAAGATCAAGGATGGAGACAAGCTCAAGTTCGGAAACACCGAGATGCAGTTCTACCTGGTCCCGGGCCATACAGTCGGATGCATTGCAATCTTCTTCGATGTGAAGGATGGAGACAGGACAGTTCGTGCCGGCTATTATGGTGGCTTTGGTTTCAATACACTTCAGAAGAAATATCTCGATGATATTGGTGATACCAAACATGAAATGAGAAACATATACCTGAATTCACTTGCAAAGGTGAGAAATCAGAAGGTTGAGTTCTTCTTGGGCAATCATTGCATCAATAATGACACCCTTGGCAGAGCCGATAAGCTCAAAGCCGGAGACAAGGATGCCTTCATTGACGACAAATGCTGGGGTGAATACCTCGATTCAAAGAGAGATGCCCTTCTGGAACTGATGAAAGACCCTGCCCAGAACTGAATATTTGTATTCAGTCGAATATAACCCTAGGCTCCCCTGCCATA
>DMOO01000134.1:0-2123 GCA_003456855.1 Sphaerochaeta sp. | reverse complement strand
CCCCTGCCATACCCAGCACCGGGAGCCATTATTTTTAATCAAGCCGGAAGCTGATACTGCTTCATGAACTCCTCGAAGGCCTTGTCGAACTTGTCGCTGTTGTGCTTGTACTCGTTCAGTGTCTCGTGGACGTTCAGGTTGTGCATGCTTGAATCGATTACGCAGCCTGCGATGTTGGAGCAGTGGTCACTGACTCTCTCCATGCTGGTCAGGATGTCATTCAGGACGAAGCCGGCATCTATTGTGCAGCCACCCTTCTGGAGGCGTCTGATGTGTCTCATCCTGAGCTCCTCCTTCAGGTAGTCGACAACCTGCTCAAGAGGCTCGACCTTGAAGGCGGAATCCAGATCCGCATTGACGAATGCATTGTAGGAAAGAAGCGTGATGTGCCTTATGGCCTTTGTAAGCACGCTGATCTCCCTTACAGCATCCTCGGAGAAGACCATCTTCTTCTCGTTCATCTCCCTGGCTGCATCCACAACCTTGACGCTGTGGTCCGCAATTCTCTCAAGGTCGCTGAGAAGCTTCAGGTACTCTGCAGCCCTCATGCTCTCCTCCTCACCTATCTTCAGGCTGCTGAGCTTGACCAGATATGTACCGATTATGTCCTCATAGTGGTCTGTGTGGTCCTCCATCCCCTGGATCTTCTTGGCTGAGGCCTCAGAATAGCTCTTAAGGCAGTCAAGGCTCAGCGTGATCGAGTTCATTGCCTCCTCAGCCATCTCCTCCATCAGGGCTCTGCAACGGTCCAGAGCCAAGGCAGGGGCCTTGAAGAGACGTCCATCAAGCTCGACGTTCTGCTCTGGAGTCTTGGACTCCTTGACGAGCTTGCAGACCAGCTTCTCCATGGCGTTGGTGAACGGCATCAGCAGACCTACGCACAGAAGCTTGAATGAGGTATGGACGATTGCGATTCCAAACGGATTAGCAAAGGCATTCAGGATTGCAGGGGCGAAGATGCTCTTCAGGACAACGAAGACAACAAGCCAGACAGCCGCACCTATGACATTGAAGCACAGGTGGAACATCGCCGCCCTCTTTGCGTTCTTGTTGGCACCGACAGATGAGATCAAAGTCGGCACGCAGGCTCCGATGTTCATACCCAAGATGATAGGAACGGAGGCCCCGTAGGTTACAAGGCCTGCAAGAGCGAATGACTGGAGTATACCGACAGCGGCCGAGCTTGACTGCAGCAGGGCTGTAAGCAGGGTTCCTATCAGAAGACCAAGAAGCGGGTTCTCGAACTTAAGGAACATCTCCTGGAATGCAGGGACCTCCTTGATTGCGGACACCGCTCCTGACATCGTCTCAAGGCCGAACATCAAGGTGGCAAAGCCCAGAAGGACCATTCCGGTATCCTTTCTCTTGCTGTTCTTTCCGCTAAGAAGCATGATGACGCCAACAAGAGCAAGAACCGGCACGAATGACGACGGCTTGAGAAGCTGAAGGAAGAAGTTTCCACCGGAGATTCCTGAAAGGCTGAGAATCCAGGCGGTTATCGTAGTGCCCACGTTGGCACCCATGATCAGGCTCATGGACTGGTTCAGCGTCATCAGGCCGGAGTTGACGAAACCGACAACCATGACGGTTGTGGCCGATGAACTCTGGATGACGGCGGTCACTGCAAGTCCAGTCAGAAAACCCACCATCTTGTTGTCGGTGAGTCTTCCAAGAATATACTTGAGTCCGTTTCCCGCCCTTCTCTCGAGAGACGAACCCATGATATTCATTCCAAACAGGAAGAGGCTTAATCCACCCACCAAGGTCAGTAAGTCAAATAAATCCATTGCTGCCCTCTACTCCTATCAAATTTCGAAGCAGGTCCCACCCCCTAAGCCGAACCTGCACAGTTATCATTTAACCTCTGTTCTGTCCTTCAGCATGACATCGTGTGCGCCACCCTCGACGATCGAGGTCGGAGACACGGTGGTCAGCTTGGCGTTCCTGCGGAACTCCTCAAGGTTCAAAGCTCCACAGTTGCACATGGTGCTTCTGATCTTTGCCAGAGACATGGTCACGTTGTCGTGCAGGGATCCTGCATAAGGGACATAGGAGTCGACACCCTCGACAAACGAGAGCTTCTTTGCCCCTCCCATGTCATAGCGCTGCCAGTTGCGGGCACG
>DMOO01000201.1 GCA_003456855.1 Sphaerochaeta sp. | reverse complement strand
AAGACCGATTAGTCAACCGGCCTTCACGTTTGTGTCGATGCTGTTTCTGAAGACGACAAAGCGGTCGAATAGGTACTCGGTGACAAAGTTCAGAAGCATGTTGATGATCGTCACCAAGGTCCCGTTCCACAATAGGTCCTGCTCAAGCCAGTTCCCGAACAATGTGGAGACAGGTGTGAAGACAGCGTAATAGAGCAGGACCTTCAGCATTGCAATGGGGACATTGTTTGCAGACTTGAATGTGAACTTCCTGTTGAAGGTGAAGTTCCAGATGACTGAGAGAATCAAGGCTGTGAGGTAACTCGGCCACCATGGAAGCCTCCACAGACTGTACATCAATTCAAAGGTCACCAGCTGGATTGCACCTGCGGATATGGAGAACAGTGTGAACTTCACAGTTCTCATGAACTCTGCTTTCTTTGACATGGCATGACTATAATCCAAGAGCTTTGACTTTTACAAGCCTTGCTTGACCATATAGGGCAAAATGGATATTCCTTTGTCTAAGAGAGGGAGTCATGGGTTCCGATAAAGTATATTCGAAGATTGACAGAATCCCCAGAGGAACAGCCTCTGAGAATATAATAGATGGATGTCTTGTCCTTGAAGGTGGAGCCTTCAGGGGACTGTACACCCAAGGCCTTCTGGACTACTGGATGAGGCATGGCATCAACTTCCAGACGATGATCGGAGTCAGTGCGGGTGCGCTCTCCGCCGTGGCCTACATGTCAAGGCAGATCGGACGCTCGGCAAGGGCCAACCTCGGCTACAGACATGACAGCAGATACATAGGTGTCGAGGCCATCAGAAGGTCCCACAGCCTGATCAATCTGAATTTCCTCATCTATGATCTGAACAAAATTGAGCCTTTGGATGTGGAGAGATTCAACGACCCCAGAAGAAGGCTCATCGCCGTAGCCACGAACTGTGAGACCGGTGAGACCGAGTATTTCGAGAGAGGCAAATGCTCCGACATATATGAGGCTCTGAAGGCATCTGCATCCATGCCATACATAAGTCCAATGGTTGAGGTCGACGGGAAGAAATGCCTTGACGGAGGCTGCAGCTGCGCAATCCCATACCAGTGGGCGATTGACCAGGGATTCGAGAAGATCGTCATCGTGAAGACCCATGACAGAACATTCAGAAACGCTGACCCGAAAGAGGGCACAACCGCCCACAGGGTATACCTCAAGCATCCTGAGTTTGCAAGGGTCCTGGACCACAGCGATGTGAGATACAACGAGGACTATGACAACATTGACATCCTTAGAGACAGAGGTCGCGCCTTTGTCATAGAGCCTTCCGAAGTTGTCACGGTGAGCCGTGTAGAAGGCGACATGGAGAAGCTTGGAGAGCTTTACTGGCTTGGTTACAACGATGGAGCAAAAACGCTTGATGCCTTGATAAAATATCTTGGTTTAAACAAATCAGACTATTGTCCATCAGTCAGGTTTGCCAATGTTGATGACGCTGAGAAGCTTCTTGATATCTATGCTCCATACGTTGAGAAGACAGCGATCACCTTTGACTACAAGGTCCCGACAGTGGATGAGTTCAAGCAAAGGATACAGGCTATAAGCTCAAGATATCCATATATTGTCGCCGAACTTCAAGGACAGATTGTAGGCTACGCCTATGCGGGTGTCTTCAAGGACAGAGCTGCCTATGACTGGTCGGTCGAGACGACAATCTACGTCAAAGAGGGCTTCCATGGAATGGGCATCGGACAGATGCTGTATGAGGATCTGGAGAGAAGACTGAAGGAGCAGGGCATAAGGAACCTCTATGCCTGCGTGGCCTACACGGAGGAGCCTGATGAGTACCTTACAAAACAGAGCGTGCTCTTCCATGAGAGATTGGGTTTCGAGATCTGCGGCAGATTCCACAGATGTGGTTTCAAGTTCGACAGATGGTATGATATGGTTTGGATGGAGAAGATTCTCACAGGAGGGGAAGATGAAGAAGGTCTATGATTTTCTGAAGAATGCAGGTACATACTACCTTGCAACAGTGGAAGGCGACCAGCCAAGGGTCAGACCTTTCGGGACAATCGACATGTTCGATGGAAAGCTCTACATACAGACTGGTCTGAAGAAGGATGTTGCCAAGCAGCTTGCAATGAATCCAAAGACTGAGATCTGCGCTTTCAAGGACGGACAGTGGATCCGCATAAGCGGAAAGCTGATCCTTGACGACAGAAGAGAGGCCAGAAAGCACATGCTTGATGAGTATCCAAGTCTCAGAGGCATGTACAACGAGGATGACGGGAACACGGCAGTCTACTACCTTAAGGATGCAACTGCTACAATCTCCTCATTCACTGCACCACCTGAGGTGATTGAGCTCTAAAAACTAGGCACTTGCCTAAAAACCCTTCGTTCATTAGATTTACTGATCAAGAACGGAGGGTTTTATTATGTTCTTTTGGTATATGATGACTCCTTATATGACCTATAGATGGCTTCTGATTGCAGCCGCCATCATTCCTGCGATAGTTCTTCTAGTCAAGGTCTACAGGTCTGACAAACTTGAGAAGGAGTCTCCCATCTTCATTGTACGCCTTGTTATAAGTGGAATCATCTCAACCTTCTTCGCCCTTATCAGCGAGAGGCTCTTCAGCGCAATACTCAACAGAACCGTTGAATATGGGACCACGCTATACAACGTGATTCTCTATTTCTTCATAGTCGCGATCTCTGAAGAGCTTGCAAAGTATGTGCTTCTCAGAAAGAGGACCTGGAACAATCCGGAGTTCAACTGCCAGTTCGACGGTGTTGTCTATGCTGTCTTCGTCTCTCTGGGCTTTGCCCTGTGGGAAAACATCAGTTATGTGCTTTCCTACGGGATCTCCACCGCGCTGCTTCGCGCGGTGACCGCAGTGCCCGGCCACGCCTGCTTCGGCGTATTTATGGGCGTGTGGTACGGACTGGCCAAACGCTTCGACCTTGCGGGCGATTTGAAGAGCAGGAAGACCTGCCTTGCCCTGTGTGTGATTCTTCCCGCGCTGATCCATGCACTGTACGATTACATTGCCATGACCGATGTCACGGAATGGGTGTTTATCGTCTTTATCGCGGCCCTCTTCTATGTGGCCTTCCAGATCATCAAGAAAGCCTCTGCCAGGGATTACGTTTTCTACCGCCGCTGACAAAGGCGCAGGCTCATTTTCCCAGATTACTAGAAAGCAGGCAATTGCATGAAATCAATCCCTGTATGCCTTTCCGTATGCCTCCTGATGCTTCTTCTCCTCCTGTCCTTCACTCTGTCCCCTGCCGCCTCTGTCCTGGCTGAAGCCCAGACAGACGCACCGGCATCGGGCAGCGTTTCCCAGGAGGAAGAACCCGCACCTCAGGAGAGCGCTGCCCCGGCCAAAGGGTATATTCTCCTGACCTATTCCGGCGGTTCCTTCTGGCTGCCGCTGCCCGAAAGCGAGGACTACACGCTTCCTGTTCAGCAGGTCCGGGATGACGGAACGGAGGAAGTCAATCTCATTCATGTCACCCCCGACGGGTTCTATATGGAATCCTCCACCTGTGAAAATCAGGACTGTGTCGATCAGGGCATGGTCACGTTGGAGAACAGAGACAGCCGGATTCTGTACAACGCCGTTCTCTGTCTCCCCAATATGGTTTCCCTTGCCCTGTACACGCCTGAGGAAATCCTCGAAATGTATGCTTCCGCGCCTGCCCCGGCCGATGACGCCGAGACAGCGGATGAAAACAATCAGTGAGGTCTGACATGGCACATTCAAACCGTGACAACACGCTGCGCGTGACGCTCTCCGGCATGCTTCTCGCCGTGATGCTGGTTCTGGGATATGTGGAATCCCTGCTCCCCAGTCCCGGCATTCCCGGGATCAAGCTGGGCCTTTCCAATTCCATTCTGATTTTTGCCGTGTATATGCTCGATGTTCCCACCGCCTATATCCTGATGGCCCTCAAGGTTCTCCTTTCCGGCCTCATGTTCGGCGGTGTCAGCACCATGATCTATGCGTTTGCCGGCGGCCTGCTTTCCCTGACGGGCATGGTCCTGCTCCGGAAAATCCCGGGGCTCCATCCTGTGGTGGTCTCCATGGCCGGAGGCCTTCTGCACAATACGGGACAGGTGGTCACCGCCATGGTGATCCTCCATACCCCTGAACAGATGCTGGCCTACCTTGGCATCCTGATGCTCACCGGTCTTTTCTGCGGCCTCCTCACCGGTACCGCCGCCAGTGCCGTCATGCGCCACTTAAAACGCATCGCATGGCACGCACCCGCCTCCTCCTCTAAGGGGCTGATCCCGGTCATCCTGGCCCTTCTCCTCATAGCCGGCGGCCTTTACTATGCATGGAGACAGACCGTCTTTACAGACACGGCGGAAATCCGCATCGAGACCACAGCCCCCGCTGAGGTTCAAAGACGCGGACAGCCCTCCCTTCTGATGGGCAAAATTAGAACAGCGGTACAGCCTGAAACTGCACCGCTGTTCTTTTTTCACTCAATTCTTTCCGGAATCATTCCGCAAGGGCTTTGTACAGGTCCAGGTACTCCCTGGCGGAGTGCTCCCAGGACACATCCTTCCCCATGTCCCTTACAACAATCCTGTCCCAGGCATCCCGGTCCTGCAGGTACACTTTCCTGGAAAGCTTCACCGTATCCAGCAGGAGATCCGCGCTGTAATCGTCGAAGGTAAAGCCATTGCCGTCCCCCGTATCCGGATCATACCTGGCAACGGTATCCTTAAGGCCGCCTGTTTCACGCACCACCGGAACGGTGCCGTAGCGCATGGCGATGAGCTGGCCGAGACCGCAAGGCTCGTAAGCCGACGGCATCAGGAAAATCGAGGAGG
>DMOO01000025.1 GCA_003456855.1 Sphaerochaeta sp. | reverse complement strand
AGCGCTGCCAGTTGCGGGCACGGGCTGAACCCTCGCCCCAGTATTCCTTCATGAACGATCCGTTGATGTTCACCTTGTTTGATGGTGACTCGTCGAACCTTGCGAAATAGCGGCCAAGCATCAGGAAGTCGGCACCCATTGCAAGGGCCAATGTCATGTGGTAGTCGTAGACGATTCCACCGTCAGAGCAGACAGGGACGTAGATCCCGGTCTCCTTGAAGTACTCGTCACGGGCCTTCACGACATCGATCACTGCAGTTGCCTGACCTCTTCCTATACCCTTCGTCTCACGTGTGATGCAGATCGAGCCACCACCGATACCGACCTTGACGAAATCCGCTCCGCACTCTGCAAGGAACCTGAAGCCCTCTCCGTCTACGACGTTTCCTGCTCCGACCTTGACGCTGTCGCCATACTTCTCCCTGATCCACTTCAGAGTGTTCTGCTGCCAGGCTGAGAAGCCCTCTGAGGAGTCAATGCACAGGACATCGGCACCAGCCTCAACCAAGGCTGGAACACGCTCTGCATAGTCTCTGGTGTTGATTCCTGCACCCACAATGTATCTCTTGTGGTCATCGAGAAGCTCATTTGGATTGGCCTTGTGGCTTGAATAGTCCTTTCTGAAGACAAAGGCCACAAGATGGCCATCACGTGTGATGATCGGAAGCTGGTTCAGCTTGTGGTCCCAGATCATGTCGTTGGCCTCTGACAGGCTTATCCCGTCAAAGCCCATTATCAATCTGTCGAACGGTGTCATGAAGGTCGAGACCTGCTCGTCACCGTTCATCCTGGAGACTCTGTAGTCCCTGCTTGTCACAACTCCAAGAAGCTTGCCTGTCCCGGTGCCGTCGTCAGTAACTGCAATTGTGTTGTGGCCTGTGGATGCTGAAAGCTCTATCACATCGTTCAGAGTGTCTGTAGGCTTCAGGTTGGAGTCCGACTCCACAAAGCCTGACTTGCTGTGCTTGACCTTGCGGATCATGGCAGCCTCGCTCTCTATTGGCTGTGAGCCGTAGATGAAGGCCACGCCTCCTTCCTTGGAGAGAGCCTCACCCATCTTCACCCCGGAGACGGCCTGCATGATTGCGGAGACCATCGGGATGTTCATCTCAAGAGGGCATTCCTCAACACCCTTGCGGTACTTGACCAGAGGTGTCTTCAAGGAGACGTTCTGAGGTATGCATTTGTCTGATGAGAACCCAGGGACGAGAAGATATTCACTGAATGTGCGGGAGAGCTCTTCGTAGTAATAAGCCATTGATTGATCTTCCTTTAATTACTATTACCAAAAATTATAAAAACAATAAAGTTATTTGTTTTTGTTTGTTTTGAAATACACGAAAACTACAAAAATGGCTCCACCTTCAAAGCAGAGCCATTCCCCAAAAACTCAATTTTCCGATCAGGCCTTTTTCTTCTCTGTGAAGTAGCCGATCAGGTAGCACACAGCCGCAATCACCATGCCGTTGATTGAGGCGACGCCCCACTTCAGCAGGTTTGCGACAACAGCACCCAGGATGACGCCGATGACTGCGAACCAGTTTACCTCACGATCGACCTCTACAGTGTTGTAGTCCTCCTTGTGCAGGAAGTATGCAAGCACCAGGATGATTCCGCAAGGCGGGAGTGTGCAGTTCAGGACGTTCAGCCATGAGCAGAAGTTCCAGTAGAGCCAGACTGCTGCGGCTGTTCCGATGATTCCACTGATCAGGACCATCGGCTTCTTCTTCTGACCGAAGATGTTTGCAAGACCGAGACCTGCAGAGTACAGTGCGTTGTCATTGGTTGTCCAGATGTTCAGGCCAAGGACCAGGACTGCAAGGTAGAACAGGTTCAGGTTCAGCATGACCTCGAAGATGTCGTTTCCACCGACGTAGATCGATGAGATTCCACCGAAGAAGAACATCAGTGAGTTTCCGATGAAGAATGCGATGACCGTTGTGATCACACCGGCCTTGCCGCTCTTTGCGAATCTTGTGAAGTTAGGTGTTGCGGTTCCGCCTGAGACGAAGGAACCTACGACCAGGCCTGCTCCACCGATGATCGTCAGTGTGCCGGAGGACTTTGCGAACTGGTCAACCAGTGTTGCGTTTCCTCTTGCAACCGCCATGATCATTGCAACTGTTCCAAGGATTGCGACACAAGGGACTGCAATGTAGCTGACGATTGTCAGGGACTTGATTCCGAAGTATGCGGAGGCTGTCATGCAGATACCGGCAACGACTACCAGGATCCACTCTGCTGCAACGCTTCCACCAAGAAGCTCGTTTGCAACCGGGATGGCGAACATTGCGACACCGACTCCGAACCAACCGATCTGTGTGAAGGCGATCATGGCTGAAGGAAGATATGAGCCCTTCTTACCGAAAGCCTTTCTTGAGAGAAGGTCAAGGCTCATTCCCGTCTTTGCTCCGACGTAGCCCAGAAGTCCGGTATAGACTGCAAGAATAGCTCCACCGAAGATCAGAGCAGCGATGAATCCACCCAGGTCCAAGCCGTCAGCCAGCTGCTGTCCGACCCACATTGATGCTGAGAAGAATGTGAACCCCAGCATGATCATGAACATCGTAAGAAAGCTTCTTCTTGCGCTCGATGGTACCGCGCTGTCAGCGTAGTCTACATCGACTTTTGTGTTTTCCTTTGCCATTATATCACCTCCGTTAGTGTGCAAATCAAATCATGTACTTCCTGAGAACCGAGGAGAACTCCTTGATCCTCTTCTTTGCAAGCTTCTCCAGGGATAGGTCCTTGCAGCTCTGTATGAATCCCTTCTCCTGCACATAGAGCCAATGTGTGAGATCCGGATCCAGGGCCTGATAGACACAGTCCTTCAGCCAATCCTCGTATGAGATGTCCACGCTGTGTCCGAGCTTCTCCTCCAGCAGTGCGTTGAAATCAATCTCCGAGGCATGATCTGCAATGTGGTTCCAGAACTCCAGAACCTCCTTGATGTGCTCGCTGATCTCGTATCTGCGCGCGCCACCATCGTAGATTGTGCACTTCTCAAAGAGTGGTGCCTGCATCGAAAGCGTCTGTCTCCTGAACTCAGGGGCGACGATTCCACCCTTCCAATAAAAATCGACGTCAGCGATATTGATACCACTGACGCCTCTGTCCCCTTCCTCGTAGCAATTGAAGATGCCTTCGTAGTTGATGGTGATGAACCCCTCGAACTCCGGCCAGAACTCCCTGATCTCCTGAGTGTACCTCTCGAAGAGAGTGATGGACTTCCTTCCCCCAATGTTGAAGAAGATGATGTTTCTGAGCTTCTTGCCCTCCTCCTTGTAGCACTTGAGCAGGAAGTCCAGACACTTGCGGACAGTGACTCCACTGGCGATGATGTCGCCTATCATAAGCGTCGAGTCCGGAACGACAGCGACCTTGTTGTATTTGATCTCCAGGCCTGTGATCTCCAGGCCAGTGAACACTCTCTCGGAAGAGAGGAAGCTGATGTCATGGACCCTGATGTGCTCGTTGTGGCAGGCCTCCTCAAGAGGATAGTTCAGAGCACCGCGCAGGATGCTGAGAATGTTGGCCTTTGTGATGCTGCCGTTCTCCTTCAGGAAGTGGAGCATCTGTGATGTCGAGTGCACCATGGAGCGATAGACGTCATAGCCGACGACTTCAGGGAAGTTCATCAGTTTGCGAGTCTCTGTCTCCGAGATGATGTAGTATTGATTGAGAAAGTCGCCTTTGAGTGAATAACAGGCAACACCCTGTTCCGTGAACCGGTGAAGGAGCTGAACTCCTTTCCAGAAATTTTCAGCTGTGTTTTTTTCATTCGCGATATTCATATCGCACTTCATAACACCATAAAACGGCCCGCTTGTTCAATAAGAAATCTGCAAAATCCAAAAGTTTTTTCCATATCAAAAAAGCCTCCGGTCTCCCGGAGGCGTAACTTGAAAAAACAAAATATCAAAGACCAAGGAAGTCAACCTTGTTTGCAATGGTCATAGAGCAGGCGAATGCCTTGTCCGTGATGTCATAGGCACCTGTTGCACCGACCTGGAGCTGAAGGCCGTCTGCATAGATCCACTTGAACGAGCCATCGACAATCAAGGTCGTTATGTGGTTGCCGTACAGCTTGTATCTGTAGTCATAGTCAACAACACCGGCATCCACTGCATCCTGACCGTAGGCAGAGTCGATTCCATAGGCATCGCCACGGATCAGAAGACCAACACCTAGGTCTGCCTTGACCTTCTCTGCGCTGTACTCGACGCGAAGCTCATGGAAAATGGAGTTAGGACCATACTTGAATCCAATGTAGAAGGCATTGGCCTCCCTGAGGGTCTTTCCTGCATTGTAGAGCTTGTGAGGCACTGTGAACTTACCCTCATCCGAGAAGCGGTTATACATGTAAGGAGTGCAGAAATAGAACTCATATGAGACATTCAGACCATCGTTGAACTTGAAGGACTCTGCATTAAGGGCATACTTCTCGCTGTTGGATGCCATGACCTTGGACTCTGCGCCATCAAGGATGTGGTACTGTACACCGGCGCTCATGCCCAGTGCACCAGGCTTTCCGTTCTCGCCCTCTCCTGGAAGATCGAAATCATCCATTGCAAAGGAACCGTAGATTCTGGCCTTGCCTGCATCACCGAAGTTCAGAAGACCCTCCATCTCGATGTAACCCATGACATTTGACTTTCTGTCCTGGAAGAGGTTGTGGTAGATGCCGAACGGGTTGAAGTCAACCAGGTTGGGATACTCGCCGTAGACCATGTTCAGCTCACCTACGCTGAAGCGGAAGTTGCTCCATGAGAAGCCGACCTTATGGGCAATCAATGTCTTGATTCCGCGATACTCATCGATTTTGTCATAGGTTCCACCCTCTATGTTGTCCAAAACCTCCTCTGCGGTCTTGTTGTCGATGGCCTCTGAGTTGAAGCTCATGACAACAAAGTTGTAGTCAAGGCTGCTCTTCTTGAGGTTTGTCTTGTAATCGAACCAGATATGATCCTCGAACGGCACGTCTGTGCTGATGGCGAAGTCATGGTTGCCCGGACCCCAGCCGATCGGTCTGCGACCAACTGACAGGAAGAACTTGTCGAAGAAGATCTCACCATAGGCGGTTCTCGGGAAGTTCATGTCAAGGATTGCATTGAGGTCATTGCCCAGATAAGGGATGTTTGAATACAGGGTCTTGGTGAAGTAGGACTTGCTGGTCTGTCTGAGATCTATATCCACCACAAAGGCGAAATGGTCTTCCTGCATCTCGATTCCCAGATCCAGAAGACCCTCGTGGTCATAGTATCTGTAGTAGATTTCCTGGTAGGTCTCGTACCAGTTGTCATTCGAGACATTGTTCCTGAGATTGTTGCCAGTGCCAGAGCCGAAACTCACAAGCGGATAGTTCTCAAACATGAATGTCGGGGTCGAAACAACGATTCCGTTGAACGTTGCAAACGCTGCAAAGCATACTGCAAGCAGCAAAAAAACAGTGAAAAAACGCTTCATGAAAACCTCCTGAAGTGCAATGTCTACCAAAATAGCAGATAAACAAGTCCTGTTTCAATGCCTCCTGTTTTCGTGTTTTCCTTGACTCTGAAAGCCCGACGGGCGTTAAATAGAAGTATTCTATGGACCTGTTTGAAATCGCAGCGGAATGCTCAAAACACAACAGAAGCTTCTCTATTGCCACAATTGTGGGTACCTCAGGCAGAACTCCCCGCAAGGATGGCCGCATGGTTGTACTTTCAGATGGAAGCTCCTTCGGCACAGTCGGTGGCGGCAATGCGGAGCGAGAGGTAATTGACCTTTGCCTTCAGGCAATGAAGGAAGGCAGAGGCAGACTGGTCCATGTAAAAGTGAGGGAATGCGGAATGGTCGATGTATTCATAGATGTCCCGGTGCGTGGACGCAAGGCTGTGATCTTCGGAACAGGACATATCGCAAAATCAGTGGCACAGACCCTCTTCGGTATAGGCTTCGAGATAACCTTCATCGATGACAACGCCGAAGCTCGTGGCTTTGCCTGCCCTGAGAACATGGCCCTTTCCAAATCCGCTGACCTTGATTCACTGGGAATCGACACAAAGACGGCGGTGATCTTCTCCAACCCAGAGGACAGGGACACCTACATAGACGCTGTACTGTCCACAGAATGCCCCTACATAGGGGTTCTCTCATCAAAGTCCAGGGCAACCATAGACAATCCAAGGATCCACCAGCCAATCGGCATGGACATCGGCGCGGAGACCCCGGAGGAGATTGCAATCAGCATAGCAGCCCAGATTCTTGGGGTTCTGAACGGCAAGCTCTGACCTGATTTCAGCACAGAATTTTTTTTTGAATTCTATACTTCAGAATTTCCCGTTTTCTGAGTTATAAAAAAATTTTTTTGATTCTGTACCTCAAACGTCAGCTGAAAACCACAAGGAAAAAAAATCTGCACCCCGTAGGATGCAGATTCATTGAATGGATCAACTCAATCAGCGACCGATCTTGATGCCTGTCAGGTACTCGTAGTACTTGGCGATTGCACTGTGGTCGTTCTGTCCGCAGCCGTGTGAGTGCAGCCACTCGAGGATCTCCTTGACCTCTGCTGTCATTGGAACTGGAGCTCCGACGCTGTGTGCGCAGTCGATGGCATTGTTCAGATCCTTGATGTGCAGATCGATCTTGAAGCCCGGCTTGTCGTTTCCGGCGATCATCATAGGAGCCTTGGCGTTCATGACTGTGCTTCCTGCAAGTCCACCCTTGATGGCCTCGAAGACCAGCTGAGGATCGACACCAGCCTTCTGTGCAAGGGTGAGAGCCTCTGCAAGAGCCTGGATGTTACATGCAACGATGATCTGGTTTGCAAGCTTTGTTGTATTTCCAGCACCAACTGCACCACAAAGGACAACTGAAGCACCCATCTTTCCAAGGAGATCCTTGTACTTGTCGAAGACTTCCTGCTTTCCACCGACCATGAAGCTCAATGTTCCGTCGATTGCCTTTGGCTCGCCACCTGAGACAGGAGCATCGAGCATGTCGATTCCCTTCTTCTCGAGCTCAGCATAGATCTCCTTGCTGGCAACTGGGTTGATTGAAGAGCAGTCGATGAATGTTGTGCCCTTTCTCATGTATGAAGCAACGCCCTTCTCTCCAAGCATGACTGCCTTGACGTGTGGGCTGTTAGGGAGCATTGTGATGACGAGATCACAGGTCTTTCCAATCTCTTCGTTGTTTGAGGCCTGGGCTCCGCATGCGACAACCTCTTCAACAGCAGCCTTGTTCAGATCGCTGACGAGAAGGTCTGTATATCCAGCCTTGAGAAGGTTCTTTGCCATGGGCTTACCCATGATTCCAAGTCCGATGAAACCGATTTTCATATTTGTTCTCCTTAAATTTTTTTCCCAAATGCATTAACACCTGGGATTGCCTTTAACTGTTACAATTCGAGTATATCAAATGTTATTATAAAAATATACTAAAATTTGACCAATTTTATAAAATAATGGATTCTTATTGCCTTTCTTCCCTCCTCTTTCTCCCGGATTGCACATTGAACCTCCAAAACACCATTTTCTCTTGTCAATTCTAAAATAGTTCTTGATTAGTCTAAGCTCTCGTGATAAATTGTGCACAATTAAAATGCACGCAATAAAAATTTTGATCTGGGAGAACTTGCAATGAAAAAGAGCAACAGGACCCTGTCCTTTGTCCTCGGAGCGGTGGCTCTGGTACTGGTTGTGATATCTTTGATCTTCACAAACGGCAATGTCGGAGAGGATTACACCTCACGTTTCTATTCAACGATCCTTTCACTGCTTCCGGCAGTCGTGGCAATCACCCTTGCCTTGATCACAAAGGAGGTCTACTTCGCCCTCTTTGCCGGAATTGTCGTCGGCGCCCTGCTCTATGCGAACGGAAGCGTGGAACTGGCTCTGAACACCATGCTATACAACCTTGACGGAGGTCTTGTATCGAACCTCACGGACCGCTCACATGCAAGCATTCTGGTGTTCGTCATACTTCTCGGCACCCTCGTAGTGCTGATGAACAGATCAGGTGGAGCTGCAGCCTTCGGCTCATGGGCAAAGAAGCACATAAAGACAAAGCTCGGAGCCCAGCTTGCAACAGTCTTCATCGGAATGCTGATCTTCGTTGACGATGGTTTCAACTGCATGACTGTAGGATCTGTCATGCGCCCGATAACAGACAGCCACAACGTCTCAAGGGCAAAACTGGCCTACATACTTGACTCCACAGCAGCCCCTGTCTGCATCATCGCACCGATTTCCTGCTGGGCGGCGGCAGTATCCTATGCCGTCCCTGCATCGATGGACAACAACGGTTTTGCCATGTTCATCAGAACCATCCCATACAACCTCTATGCTCTGGGGACTCTGTTCATGCTGTTCGTCATCACCCTCCGCAAGTTCGACTACGGTCCAATGCTCAAGCACGAGCAGAACGCAATGAACGGAGACCTGTTCACATCTGGAGACCTTCCATATTCAGAAGAGACCCAGGACAAGGAAGGCGGAAGCATTTCCTACCTTGTTCTTCCTGTAGTCACACTCATAGTCCTCTGCATCCTTGGCATGGCCTACACAGGCGGCTTCTTCTCAGGTGTAAACTTCAGAGATGCCCTCGCCGACGCCGATTCAGCCAGAGGCCTTGTCATGGGAACCCTCATCACAGTTCTGATCACCTTCTGGTTCTACATGTCCAAGGGTGTCATGTCCTTCAAGGTCTTCTTCGAGAGTTTTGCAGCAGGCTTCAGAAGCATGTGCGCACCGATGATCATCCTGATCCTCTCCTGGAACCTCTCAGGAATGACAGGGCTTCTCGGAGCTGCGGACTTCATCCACAATGTGGTGCTCTCATCCGCATCCTCCCTCCAGGCTTTCATCCCTGCAGTGATCTTCGCCGTATCGGTGTTCCTTGCATTCGCAACCGGAACCAGCTGGGGAACCTTCACAATCCTCATCCCGATTGTCTGTGCAGTCTTCCCTGCAGAGTCCGAGATGCTGGTGATCTCCATCTCCGCCTGTCTTGCCGGTGCAGTCTGCGGTGACCACTGCTCACCTATCTCCGACACGACGATCATGTCCTCTGCAGGAGCCAAGTGCAACCACATAAACCATGTCACGACCCAGATGCCTTACGCACTGACAGTCGCGGCGACCTGTGTTGTTGGTTATCTGCTCTCAGGCATTATAGGATACAAGACCGACAGCTCGCTGGCCATAATAGCAACGCCGATCATGTTTGTGCTTCTGTACATTGTTCTGATGATTCTCAAAGGAAGGAAATCTGCTAAAACCAAGTCATGAAGGTTCTAGGCAGGCAATTCTATCTCACCCCGGCGACGGAGGCCGCAAAACAGATCTGCGGCAAGATCCTCTGCGTCAAACAGACTGACGGCACAGTCTCTAGACGCAGAATCACCGAGACGGAATGCTACTACGGCGAGGAGGACACAGCCTGCCATGCCCACCACGGCAGAACCCAACGCACGGCCATCATGTACAGCCAGGGCGGTGTGGCCTATGTCTATCTCTGCTACGGCATGCACAACATGCTGAACATAGTGACCGGACCTGAAGGACACCCTGAGGCAGTTCTTGTCAGAGGAATAGAAGGTTTCAGCGGTCCCGGAAGAGTCACCAAGGCCATGGGGATAGACAGGTCCTTCAACGGAAAACCCTTCATTGATGACATCTGGCTGGAGGATGACGGCTTCACCCCAAAGCTCACAGCAACACCCAGAATCGGGATCCAGTATGCCTCTGAGGAGGACCAGGCAAGACTCTGGCGCTACCTTGTGGTGGGTTGATTTTGCACAGTTTGTGAATTAGATTTAAAGAACATCGGAATACATTTTGGAGGGGAATATGGACGTCAAGGCTATGTTCAACATTTCATATGGCATCTTCATGCTTGCAACCAAGGATGGTGAAAAGGTCAACGGATGCATCACAAACACATGCATGCAGGTTGCAAATGCACCTACAAGGATCGCAATCGCATGCATCAACAGGAACCTGACCTGCGAGATGCTGAAGAGCAGCGGCGTCTTCACCCTCAGCATCCTTGACCAGAGCGCAACCTTCGAGACCGTCAAGAGATTCGGCCTGCAGAGCGGACGCAAGGTCGACAAGTTCGCTGACTTCCCATGCCCAGTCAACGACAAGGGAATCCCATATCTTCCGATCCAGACCTGTGCAGTCATCAGCGCACACGTGGTCAGCAGCCAGGACCTCGGAAGCCACACACTCTTCATCGCAGATGTCGATGATGCAGTGCGCACAAGCGACAAGGCCCCACTCACCTACAATGACTACCAGAACAACGTCAAGCCAAAGCCGGCTGCAGCAGTGCAGAAGAAGATCGTCGGCTGGCGCTGCAAGATCTGCGGATACGAGTACAAGGGCGCAACGCTTCCTGCCGACTTCATCTGCCCTCTCTGCGGCCATGATGTCAGCGATTTCGAGCCAATCTACGAAAACTAGGCTATAAAATCAGAAATTTGTCACGTCAGGATCTCTGAGCGGAGTGATTCCAAGCTCCGCTGAATCAAGTGCGGCAATCGTCTTGCAGTCATCATCTGACAACTCGAAGTCAAAGACCTTGGAGTTCTCTATGATTCTGCTCTCCGTCACACTCTTCGGAAGAGGGATCACCCCCTTCTGCATGCTCCAGCGTATGCAGAGCTGGGAGATCGGTCTTCCATACTTCTCTGACATGGCCTTGAGGACGGTGCTCTTGAAGGTTCCACCTGTTCCAAGCGGGCTGTAGCCCTCCACCAGGATATTGCGCTCCTTGCAGTACTCTATGAGCTCAGGCTGCGGGATGCCCGGGCAGATCTTGATCTGGTTAACCATAGGGGCGACCTTGGCTGTCTCCATCAGAGCCTCGATGTGTCTCTCGAAGAAGTTTGAGAGTCCGATCGCCTTGAGCCTGCCATCGGCGTATGCCTCCTCCATTGCCTTCCAGGAGCCTGCGTTGGCCTCCTGCCAGCATTCACGGAACTTGAGAGGATTCGGCCAGTGGATAAGATACAGATCCAGATAGTCCAGACCCAAAAGCTCCAAGGAATTTGCAATTGCAGCCTTTGTAGCCTCATAGCCATGGTCCTTGTTATGGAGCTTTGTTGTGATGAACAGCTCCTCTCTCTTGACCTTGCCCTCTTTCAGGAAGTCGTTTATGGCCCTGCCGACGCTCTCCTCATTGCCATACGCAGTGGCTGTGTCTATATGCTTGTAGCCAGCTCTCAGGGCGGCAAGCACTGATTCGTAGGCAACATCACCATCCGGTGTCTGCCAGGTGCCGAAGCCGATGCAAGGGATCCTTGTCCCGTTTGCCAGTGTGTATGTTGAAGAAAGTGATGTGAGTTCCATTGGTCTCCCCCTGTAGACAAATCTACCTGTTGGCCCTACCCTTGGTCAACAAAATGGCCCTCGCTTTTCGCGAAGGCCCCATGATTGCTTTGCAGCGATTCAATCCTTGTCGACTCCGTTTGCCTCGAAGTAGTTCTTCTTCTCCTTCACAACCTCGTTGCTCAGGATCAGCAGACCAATAAGGTTCGGGATGATCATCAGACCGTTGAAGGTGTCTGCAAGGTCCCAGACAAAGCCCAGTGTGGTCTGGCTTCCAACGAAGATGGCCACAACCCAGAAGGCTCTTACAACGTACTTGCTCTTCTCTCCGAAGAGGTACTCGGCTGCCTGTGCGGCGTAGTCGTAGTAGCTGATCAGACAGGAGAAACCGAACAGGATGACAGATCCGATTGCAATCCAGTAGCCGATGTTTCCAGGAAGCATCGCCTTGAAGGCGTTGACTGTGAGCGTTGCTCCCTCCAGCCCCGTTGTCCAGAGACCGGACATGACGATTGCCAGTGCTGTGATGGTACAGACAACAATTGTATCAAGGAAGACCTCGATAGGTCCCCAGACTCCCTGCTCTGACGGTGAGTCGACCTTTGCAGGTGAATGGACCATGGCTGCGGTTCCAAGGCCGGCCTCGTTGGAGTACACGCCTCTTGCAACACCCATCTTCATGGTCACCAGGATCGAACCGACAATTCCACCAGTTGCTGCGGATGGGTTGAAGGCAGCCTTCAGGATTGTCCAGACAGCTGCAGGAACCTGTGTGATGTTCAGGATGATGATGAACAGACCGGCGATCAGGTAGGCACCACCCATGAACGGGGCGATGACTGCGCAGACATAACCGACTCTCTTGACGCCACCGAAGACGATTACACCTGTGATCACAGCAAGTGTGATGCCTGTTGCGATTGTAGGGATATTGAACTCGTCGAAGAGTGTCGTTGCAATCGTGTTGGTGTCCACGATTCCGCTTATGACGAATGCAAACGGAATGACCAGAATCGAGAAGATGATTCCAAGCCACTTCTGGTGAAGTCCATCGGCCAGGTAGTACATGGCTCCGCCCTTGACGGTTCCGTCCTCGTTGAACTTTCTGTACTTGATTCCAAGTGTGATCTCGGCGAACTTCGAGGCCATTCCGAAGATGGCTGCGATTATCATCCAGAACAGGGCACCAGGACCACCGATGACGATGGCGGTTGCAACACCTGCGATGTTTCCGGATCCGACGATTGCAGAGACACTGGTCATGGCAGCCTGGAATGAGGTGAGATCACCCTTTGCAGGTTTCTCCTCATCCTTCTTCTTGAAGGCCTTTACGATTGTGTCCTTGAAAAGGAATCCGAAGTGTCTGAACTGGAAGAACCCGAGTCTGATGGTGAAGAAAAGTCCAGTTGCGAAAATGAGCACCAGGATCGGCACTCCCCATACAATCCCATTAACAAAATCATTGATAGCAACAATGATGTCCATTACCCCCAATTCCTCCCTATGCCAAAAAAAATCAAAGGTGAACTGTACAAGTTTTTTTAGTGTAAGGACACTATAAAGGCATAATGGGTAAGGGTCAAACCTTTTTTGTCTGATTTTCACATAAAAACCCATTTTATGGAAATTACTGAAATTTAAGGTAGTCCCCAGGGGAAATACCTGTTATCATCGTATTCACACAACAACTAAATATCCTTAGGAGTGAAGCATGGCAGAAAAGGTTCCCTTCATCCTCTCTGATGAAAGTTCGGTAAAGGATACGTTCCGCAACATGATTGCGGAGACGACGGAAGCAATCCTGAAATCATATGATGACAAGAGCGCATACTCAGGAAAAGATGTCTATAAGCTTAGAGAAGGCATAGATTCTTTGGGATTCCTCCCGGATGAGGGCATCGGTTTTAACAAGACCCTTGATACAGTGCAGAAGGAGATAATGCCTCACCTGCTCAGAACCTGGTCAACCATGTACATGCCGCATCTCCATGCCCCGGCACTTTCAGAGACAATAGCCTCCGAGCTCATAATAGGCACCTTCAATGACAGCATGGACAGCTGGGACCAGGGACCTGCCGCCACAGAGGTCGAGGAAGCCATGATCCATGGCCTTGTGAAGCTCTTCGGCTACGGCGAAGGCTCCGACGGAACCTTCACATCCGGAGGAAGCCAGTCCAACATGGGTGGAATAATCGCAGCCCGTGACTGGTACTGCAACACCAAGCTTGGCTGGGACGTCAAGAAGAAGGGTCTTCCGCCACAGTACAGCAAGCTCAGGCTCTATACCTCTGAGGTCTCCCACTTCTCGATGGACAAGACCTGCCACATCATGGGACTTGGCTATGACTCAGTGAGAAAGCTACCTATCGATGACCTCTGCAAGGTTGACATCGACAAGTTCGAGCAGATGGTCAAGGCAGACATCGCAAAGGGGCTTCTACCCTTCTGTGCAGTGGCAACAATCGGAACCACAGACTACGGCTCGATAGACGATGTCGCGAAGATGCGCGAAATCTGCGACCGCTACGGCATGCATCTCCACGCAGACGCAGCCTACGGAAGCGGCCTGATCATGAGTGACAGGTATCGCTCCAGAATCGGCAACCTCAGCCTCTGCGACAGCATAACGGTGGACTTCCACAAGATGTTCCTGCTTCCGATCTCCTGCTCCGTCATCCTCTTCAAGAACGGCAAGCTCCAGGAGTGCTTCGAGCTCCACGCAGACTACCTGAACCGTGAGGAGGACGAGGAGGAAGGCTACATCAACCTGGTCGGCAAGAGCATGCAGACGACAAGGCGCTTCGATGCCCTTAAGGTCTTCATGGCCTTCCAGACACGCGGCAAGCAGGGATTTGCCACAATCATGGACAACGCCGTGGGCAACGCCATGTACTTCTATGAGCAGCTCTCATCGGATCCGCTGTTCATCTGCCCTCTCAAGCCGGAGATCAGCTCGATGGTCTTTGCGGTCAAGGACGGAGACGAGGTCAACAAGACAATCAGGAAGAGACTTCTCTCAGAAGGTACGGTCATAGGCCAGACGGTCAAGGACGGCAAGGTCATGCTGAAGTTCACTCTCCTCAACCCTAACGTCTCCCACGCTGACATCGACTCTATAATAAATAGGATAAAGCAGCTCAGAGACGAGATTGTAGGCTGAGACTCAAAAACCAACTATCCTCTTTTCGAAATCGGGACAATGCTCTATATTAGATATATCTAACCGGAGGCATTCCCATGACATGGCTTGTTGTAGCAGTTCTCGTAGTTATCGCAATTGTGGCATTCTTCGCAAGCAAGAAGCATATGAAAGGTGAAGGAGGCTGCTGTTCCGGTGGTCCATCAAACGTGGACACCTCAGTGCCTGACAAGGAACTCTCCGATCCGGTTCTTGGGACAAAGACGATAAAAATAGAAGGCATGTACTGCAACCACTGCTCAGATTCCGTGAAACGCGCAATCAACAGAATCGACGGAGCAAGTGCCCAGGTGGACTACAAGACCGGTGAAGCCAAGGTCCAGCTCTCAAAGGAAGTCTCCGACACTGCCCTCTCCATCGCAGTCGAGAACCTTGGATATAAAGTCATCTCTATTTACTAAATAAAGTTCAAGATATTTAACCGATTCTTCTTGACCTGTTAATGCCCTCTAACTATAATACTAGCGATTATAGGGTTAGACTGTTCTAACTTCATTTAGGCATCTCTAACCTTAATATAGAATCATAGGAAGCTTTAGCAGTGATACCTTTGTCATTAGCAGAAATCGAAGAGGACAACATCATCAAGAAGGTCGGTGGAAAGCCAGAGGTCAAGAAGCATCTCGAGAACCTTGGCTTCGTGGTCGGTGGAAACGTCCGTGTTGTCAACAAGCTCGGCGGAAACATCATTGTGAATGTCAAGGAAGCCAGAGTCGCAATCAGCCAGGAAATGGCAATGAAAATCATGATCTAATTTTAATTAGGAGATAAAGATGAAAACACTGAAAGATGCCAAGATCGGCGAGACCGTGAAAGTCACGAAGATCAACGGAGAAGGCGCTGTCAAGCGCAGAATCATGGACATGGGAATCACCCGTGGTGTTCAGATCTATGTCAGAAAGGTTGCTCCACTCGGAGATCCTGTCGAGATCACAGTACGCGGCTATGAACTTTCCATCAGGAAAGAGGATGCCAAGAACATCGATGTTGAATAAGTAACTAATAGGAGTATTAGAATGAGTATTAGAATCGCTCTTGCGGGCAACCCAAACAGTGGAAAGACAACCCTGTTCAATGCCCTCACAGGCTCAAACCAGTTCGTTGGAAACTGGCCTGGAGTCACAGTCGAGAAGAAGGAAGGAAAGCTGAAGAAGCACGATGACGTCATCATCACAGACCTTCCTGGAATCTATTCCCTCTCCCCTTACACACTTGAAGAGGTCGTTGCAAGAAACTACCTCGTAGGTGAGAGACCGGATGCAATCCTCAACATCGTTGACGGAACCAACCTTGAGAGAAACCTCTACCTGACAACCCAGCTTGTCGAGCTCGGAATCCCAGTGGTCATGGCCATCAACATGATCGACCTGGTCAAGAAGGCCGGAGACAAGATCAACCTCCAGGAGCTCTCAAGAGAGCTTGGATGCCCTATCGTCGAGGTCTCAGCCCTCAAGGGAACCGGAGTCGATGCAGCAGCCCAGGCAGCAATCGATGCAGCCAAGGGCGGAAAGAAGGTCCCTGCACACACCTTCTCAGGTCCAGTAGAGCATGCCCTTGCACACATCGAGGAAGCCGTTGTCCACAACCTTCCTGAGGATATGCAGAGATGGTATGCAATCAAGGTCTTCGAGAGAGACAAGAAGGTCCTTGAGCAACTCAAGATCGACGCTTCAACACTTGCACATGTCGAGAAGGACATCGCAGCAGCAGAGCAGGAACTTGATGACGATTCAGAGGCAATCATCACAAACGAGAGATACGTCTACATCGCTCAGATCATCAAGACCTGCTACAAGAAGAAGAGCACCGGAAAGCTCTCAACCTCCGATAAGATCGATAGAGTCGTGACAAACCGATGGCTCGGACTCCCGATCTTCGCGGCAGTCATGTTCCTGGTCTACTACATCGCAATGGTCACAGTAGGTTCCTGGGCAACAGACTGGGCAAACGATGGCCTGTTCGGCGATGGTTGGCACCTCTTCGGAATCGGAAGCGGCGCATATGGCGAAGATGCAGATGCCTACGGCGAGGCAACGAACGTCCTCGATGCATTCGTCGGAATCGAAGAGGATGCAGAGCCTGCAGCAGTCATCTCAGCAGCCAAGGCAGTCAAGTCCGGCTCAACAGCAGATTACACAGTCGTTGATGAAGAGACCCTCGCCCCAGAGGATGTAACCTATACCTATGAAGACCTCACCACAGCTATCGAGGTCTACGAGAGCATGGAAGGCGAAGAGCCTGATCCAGCCAACTACGGCGTCTGGGTACCAGGTGTCCCTGTTCTGGTCGGCAACCTCCTTGCTGCAATGAACGTGGCCCCATGGCTCGAAGGCCTGATCCTCGACGGTATCGTCGCAGGTGTCGGTGCAGTCCTCGGCTTCGTCCCACAGATGCTTGTCCTGTTCCTGATGCTGGCAATCCTCGAAGGCTGCGGCTACATGGCAAGAATCGCATTCGTCCTTGACAGAATCTTCCGCAAGTTCGGTCTATCCGGAAAGTCCTTCATCCCAATCCTCATCGGAACAGGTTGTGGAATCCCGGGAATCATGGCTTCCAGAACAATCGAGAACGAGCGTGACAGAAGAATGACGATCATGACGACAACCTTCATCCCATGTGGTGCAAAGCTTCCGTTCATCGCAATGGTCGCCGGTGCAATCTTCGGCGGATCAGCAATTGTCTCGACTTCAGCCTACTTCGTTGGAATGGCGGCAATCATCATCTCAGGTATCATCCTGAAGAAGACAAAGCCTTTCTCAGGCGACCCTGCCCCATTCGTCATGGAGCTTCCTGCCTACCACATCCCGACAGTCGGTGGCGTCCTCCGCCTGACATGGGAGAGAGGCTGGTCCTTCATCAAGAAGGC
>DMOO01000120.1 GCA_003456855.1 Sphaerochaeta sp. | reverse complement strand
CTCAAGGCATGAGGAAAGCGCTGAGGAACGGAGACATCTCCAGGCCGAGGCAAGGAAGGAGATCCATCTGTACTCCACGCTCAAGAGCTCCAGATGGACACTGCTCTCAAACTCGGACAACCTCTCTCCGGAGAAGGCGGAGGGCCTGAAGGCAATCCTGGACAGCCACAGTGACCTTGCCCTGTGCTACGCCATGAAGGAGGAGATGTGCAGCCTGTTCGAACTCAGGAATCCTGATGAGGCAAGAAGGAGATGGACGCAGTGGTTCGAGGGGGCAAAGGCAAGCGGCATCCCCGCACTTGTCAGGTTCGCAGAGCTCAAGGAGAAACGTCTTGACGGTCTGGTCGCACATGCCAGGCACAACATCAGCACCGGCAGACTTGAAGGGTTCAACAACAAGATCAAAGTAGCCAAGAGAATCGGCTACGGCTACAGGAATGAGGGCTATTTCTTCACCCTCATCAGGTACATGTCAATCCCTGCTGTCAGAACTCAATCCCCGAAGAAAACGTGAAGAGCCAGAAAAAAGGCATTGGATTCCATTCGGTCTCCAATGCCTTTTTATTATGTATCAGTCAATTAATTGTCATCCACCCATGTATAATTCTCCAGCATCGCATTTACTGTTGATTCTGAGAGACCACATTCCATCAGGTGTTTCCTTGCAAAATCTCGAGATGTTGTTACCTCTGACCCATATATTTCAGGATATACTAGGCAAAAGCTTTTTAGAGCATCTGAAAGAGCCAATCCAAATTCCTCTGTGCAGTAAGTAAGGCGCTCCCTATCAGGACCTAACGTTGCAGCTATTTTCTTGTCAAAATCATACTTTGTACAGAAAGACAAGTCGTTGTCGTCAGTGGCATTTTGTCTAGATGTCGAATTTAATTCCAGTCTCAAGTCATTAAAGTCTTCTATGCAGCATATATCATCAGCAGCCTTATAATCATCAATCGAAGAACTACAAAGGAATGACAGCATGTCATAAGCATAGTCAAGATTACATTTGTCATCATTGACAACAATCCTCTTTGTTTCAGAATTATAACTTACTTCATACTTATCAATTACTTCTTCGTCCAGCAAGAAAGTCTCCATTCCGGAATAATCAGAGACATCTGCATAACTGTCACTACCATGATATCCGGTTGCATTTACTTCGCCACCATCCATATCCATGATAAGATCATAGACCCTTATGTTAAATGAGTAATCTGCGTATGATTCCCATCCAGTGCCGTTAGACTGGACCTTAGTCAATTGCAAATCGGTATCACTGTTAAGAGTACCATCTGAATTCAACCCCGCGGAAAAATGGACTCCATCCAAATCTTCATAGATAGGAACATTGTACATTTGGAAATAAAGAATGTTGTCTCCAAGCTCTGAAGTATTCTGAAGGAAAGGAGTGACAATTTCCCTGTAGGAGAATGTCTGGTTAAGCCATGAGTAGTAATAGTCTATCATGCCGATGGTTTTCTCATCCTCATACAACACATAGCGGAGGAATAGGCCATCAGGATTGACTTTATATTTAACTATCTTCATAGGAAAACCATAGCCTGAAAAGTCGTTTGTAAGTACAGATTTGATGTAATTTGCAGGATTCGAGACAACTTTTTTGAATGATGGAATTACAGGAAGAGCGCTCATTGCATTACAGGAAAGCCAAAGGCCATACCCTTCAATGCCGGTATCCATCTCAAGGAATGGCACACCATCTGGGAATTTGGTCATTCCCCTTGAACCATCTCCAGTTGTAAGATTGGTAAAACCAAGCATATAGAAAGCCTGATTCTCAACAGAGAAGGACACAGACTCGGACCACATGACCTGACTATTCTTAACAAACAGAGCAATCTCATGATCTCCGGCCTCACAGTTTTCAAGGCTGTAACTGAGATCCGAATAATCCGAATAGGAACCTATCGCAACTCCATCCATATACCAACAAGAGGTAAAGTCCGAAATACCTGAAATAGATGCAGTTGCTGTTAGTGTTTCTGTTACACTGAAAGTCTCCTTTTGCAAGGTGATTTCAATTGCAGGAATATTTATCATTTCATTTACAATAGTGACACTTCCATCTGAAGCGAATGTGAAGGTCGCGGAATAAGTAGAGGTTACCCCTTTCACAACTCTTACGGAATCATTTTTTATTGCTTTTCCTGTATCGCTTCTCACAATCTCAAATCTATAAAATCCATTGGAAAGAGATACTGTACTATCTGTAATGTAGGACCCCTCACTGTATATCAGATCCTTTGAGTACTTGACCTCGTTTAGATTGTTATATATGTTGAGCTTAAGTGAATAACCGCTGTTGGCCTGTATAGAAATTGCAAATACTCCATCACCTTCACACTCAGAGATATTGACTGTAACAGAGTTCTCTCCACCAGCAGTCACAGAAACACTCTGCGAACCACCTCCTATAACAGTACCATCAGTGTTTTTAGCATCAACATTGACAGTATAATTTCCAGCAGGAAGCCTAAAAGTTGCAGAAGTAGCATTCGAACCAATAGTTGTAGGATCAATGACATTCGTTCCTGCAGAATCTTTAATAGTTATGGTATAGCTTGCTGTGACCATAGATATGGTTGGAAGGATTCCTCTCGATTCAGATCCTCCAAAATTAACCACTAGAGTTCCTTCTCTCCCAATAGTAACTTCATTGCTGCATGAGCTGAAGGCCAAAAGAAAAGACATAAAAAGCAGAAAGATAGCAAAAGATTTCCCCTTCATTCCTATCTCCTAAACAATGATCTAACTAGTATTATAATTTTATCAAACTTGCTGTCAAATAAAAAAAGGCATTGGATTCCATCTGGTCTCCAATGCCCTTGTCTGCGGATTTCTCTGTATTACTTCTTGGCAATCTCGGCAACTGATGTGACCACACCAGCCATGCTCTGCAGGTCTGACGGGATGATGATCTTGGTCGCCTGACCGTCGGCGGCCTTCTCCAGAGCCTCAAGGCTGCGGAGCTTGATGACGGTGTCATCGGCCTCTGCCTCACGGATCATCTTGATACCATCGGCCTTTGCCTTCTGGACCTCAAGGATGGCCCTGGCCTCACCAAGAGCCTTCTGGATTGCAGCTTCCTTCTCTGCCTCTGCCTTCAGAATCATGGCCTGCTTTGATGCTTCTGCCTCAAGAATCGTGGACTGCTTCTTTCCTTCGGCCACCAGAATTGCACTCTGCTTCTGACCTTCGGCAATGAGGATCGACTCACGGCGCTCACGCTCTGCACGCATCTGTTTCTCCATGGCCTCCTTGATTGCATCAGGTGGCATGATGTTCTTGACCTCGACACGGTTGACCTTGATTCCCCAAGGATCGGTGGCCTCGTCAAGTATGCTTCTCATCTTGCTGTTGATGACGTCACGGCTTGTAAGGGTCTGGTCCAGCTCAAGCTCACCTATGATGTTTCTCAGGGTTGTGGCCGAGAGGTTCTCGAGTGCGCTGATCGGGTTCTCGACTCCATAGGCATTGAGCTTAGGGTCGGTGATCTGGAAGTAGACGACCGTGTCGATCATCATGGTGACGTTATCCTTAGTGATGACAGGCTGAGGCACGAAGTCCATTACCTTCTCCTTCAGGGAGACCTTCTTGGCAATCCTGTCAATGAAAGGTATCTTCACGTGGAGACCGGTGTTCCAGGTCGTTGCATAGGCACCAAGGCGCTCGATTACGAAGGCCTGTGACTGCGGCACGATTCTGACATTCGCTACGATTATCAGAAGAATCACAATTAGAAGTGCAATGAAAATGTAAAGCATAATTACTCCCCTTCCCTGTATTTCACTTATTTCTCGATGACTCTGAGTCTGAGGGTGTTCCCATCAACACCTGCGACCTCGCAGACAGAGTCTGTTTCTATCCTGGACCCATCCTCCGAGGTGGCTGCCCAGATGACGCCGTTCTTGGACTTGGCCTCACCCTTCTGGAACTTCTCTATGGTCTTCACCACGACCACCTCCTGACCAAGCAGGAAGTCGACGTTCGTCGCATACTTGCCGATCTTGAACTTCTTCATCAAGACAGGACGCGTTGTCACCAGGAGAACGAATGTAAGGACAAGGAAGGTCAGTATCTGCCAACCGATTGAAAAGCCATCCACAAAAGATAGTCCAACCATCACCAAGGCGCTGATTGCACCCCATATGGTGGTGAGTCCCTGAGTTGCAGCCTCGATTATGACGAGAACCACAAAAAGCCCAAGCCAAATCCATGGCATGATTGAAATGATGTTTCCCATACCTAAAATATAAGACCCCTCAAGCGAGGGGTCAAGTGAACTTGTGCAATGTTTCTTCTCAGCCTTCGATTCCACGGCCTTTGAGGAAGGTTATGACATCTCCCACGGTCTTGAAGTCCACAGGCTCGTCGAAATGGAAGTTGAAAGCATCCTCGACCTCCATGGAGACAAGCATCATGGCAAGTGAGTCCATTCCAAGGTCCTCGCGCAGGTTGGTGTTCTCGGTGACGGTTGAAACGTCGTAGTCTGGTGAAACCTTGTGAAGGATTTCCTTAAGTTTATCTATGATCATGTTGTTACCTCCTCAGATGGTCTTTATGAATGATCTTCTTCTCTTATGGTTCTTTGCGTCAAGATACTTCCACATGGACTGGACTGCAAGATTGTCCTCGAGATTGAGGTTCGTCTCGCAGTATTCCACATTTGATGAGTTGAGCATCTTGATCATGGACTCTATCATGACAGCATTGACGCCCCTTGCCTGCAGTTCAGGCATGACTGCAACAAGGCCCAGGTCAATGATCCTAGGATCCTTGATGGCCTTCATCAGCCTCAGAAGCGCAGGAGGTGTAAGTCTTCCGCCGCTCTTCTGCAGAGCCTTGGAGATTGACGGGAAGCAGAGCCCGAAGGACTGGACCTTGTCGTTGTCATCACAGACGATGACGAGGTAGTTCTTGTTGACGATCATCAGGAACTGGTCAATCAGCTGCTTCTTCATCTTCTCAGTGAAAGGCACAGTGCCGTAGAGCTTGGCGTAGCACTCGTCTATGCAGTCGAAGACTCCGTCCTTGTACCTGCTGATGTACTCCCTCTTGCTCATCGTGCTCGGGTCAACCACATGGAGATGGTTCAGCTCAAGGGCGCGCTTCGCAACCTTCGGGATCATGGGATTAGGGGTCTTCGGGGCACGGAGCTGGAACTCCACCCAGTCGACCTCCTTCTCGAACCCTGCTCCCTCGACAAGCTTCTGGTAGTACGGGTAGTTGTACTCCTCCTCGAAGGTGGAAAGCTCCTCGAATCCGCTTATGAGAAGTCCCTCTCTCTCCAGGTCGCTGTATCCAAGTGGTCCGCAGAACTTGTTCATGCCCTGGGCCTTTGCCCAGTCCTCGACGGCCTTGAAGAGGGCTGTGGCGACCTCCTGATCGTCTATGCAGTGGAATCTTGTGAAACGTACACGGCTCTCCTTGTGGAGCTCGTTGAACTGCTTCTGGATTATCCCCTGGATGCGTCCGACGGTCTTTCCGTCTTTTCTGGCAAGGAAGAATACATCGTCACAGGTGTCATGGTAGACGTTCTTGTCGGTGAAGACCTTCATCTCATCGCCATAGAGCCCTGGTGCATAGTATGGATTCCCCTTGTAGAGCCTGAGCGGGAAGTTGACGAACTCCTTTCTCTGTCTCTGGTTCTCAACCTTGATTATCTCGACCATGGGAACCTCCTCAATCCAACGGTTCGTCGGCTCTTCTCAGAGGAAGATAACCGTAGGCGGCAAGCCATGGACCATTGTGGCAGCCGCTCACCGGAGACATTATCACAGCCTCGTGGTTGCACTGGATCCCGTATCCCTTCTCTATCTCCTCAAGCTGAGGAAGGATGGAAGGTCCGGTGTAGATGTGGAACAGGATGTAGTCCTCGCTCTTCCTGTCTCCGATTATGTCCTTGAGGATCTCACAGGTCTTTGCGAGGGCCTTCTTCGGAGTCCTTACAGTGGTCAGGGATGTCAGCTCACCCTCATGTGTGAAGTGGACCACAGGGCAGATGCTGAGCATCTTTCCCATGAAGGCCTTACCACCCTTCAGACGGCCGTTATAGATCAGGTAGTCAAGTTTGGCATCGATGCCAAGGAACTCCTGTCTCTTTATCATCCAGTTGATTTCTTTGAGAATCGTCTCTGTCGGGACATCATTCTTGATCATCTCTGCAGCCTTTACGGCCAGAAGACCTTCACCGAAACATGTGATCTTCGAGTCGATGACATGGATGTTCATCTTGTCCTTATAGTCCTCTGCAACCAGACGGATCAGGTTGTAGGTGCCACCCAGGTAGGAGCTGAGGACAATCACAATACCCTCATCATAGCCAGCTGCATAGGCATCATCGAAAGCCTTCCTTATGGCTTCGGTGGTAGGCATGGCAGTCTTCGGAAGGTGGTCCTTCGGATTCTCCAGCTTCTCCAGCTGCTGATAGAAATCCACAGGGTCCAGATCCAGACCTTCAAGATACTCCTTGCCCTGGAAGAGAACGTGGATTCTAATGATTCCTATACCGAGTTCACGGTATCTCTCCGGCGCATACTCGATGCATCCGGTTGATGTGCACATGACAAAGCGCTTAGACATCTTTAAGTTCCTTTAATTATCCTCTCTGACGAAGACCTTCTTGTTCTCCGCCATGTTCATAAGCATTTTGATGGTGTTGCGGATTGAAGCCTCATTGGCCGCTCCATGGGCCTTGATGACAGGCTTCGAGACACCAAGTACGATTGCACCGCCAAGGGAATTGAAGTCATAGACGGCCATCAGGTGATTGACAACCTCCATGTACTCCATCTTCCCGCTCTTCTTTGCGTATTTGACTATGTCCTTGATCAGGCGTCTGGCCATTCCCTCGGATGTCTTCAGAACCATGTTTCCTGCAAAGCCATCACAGACCAGAACATCGCAGTCACCTGAAAGGGCATTTGTTCCCTCAATGTTGCCGACGAAGTTGATCCCCTCCTCTTTCTTGAGCATCTCATGGGTCTCCTTGACCAGCTTGTTGCCCTTGGACTCCTCCGCTCCATTTGACAGAAGGCCGACTCTTGGGGACTCGATCTTGTACATGTCCTTCATGAGCTGTGTGCCCTGGTGGGCGAACTGGACCAGCATCGAAGGCATGCAGTCTATGTTCGCGCCTGTATCGACAACTGCGGTGAATCCACCGTTCTCGGAAGGAAGGATGGCAGCCAAGGCGGGTCTGACCCTTTCACCCGGCTTTGAGAGGTACATCATGGAACCCACCAGGAGGGCGCCTGTGCTGCCCGCATTGATGAGTCCTGCACATGATGGATCGTCTCTTAGCTCGGCAAGAGCCTTGACCAATGATGAATCAGGCTTCCTCTGAAGGGCCTGGACTGGATGGTCGTAGTTCGTGATCGTGTCGGGGGCATGGATTATCCTGACTCTGTCCATAGGGGCGTTGTTCCCCTTGAGAGCCTCATCTATGACTGTCTGGTCACCGACCAGGCAGACAATCAGATTACCGTTGTCCTGAAGTGCCTGGCAGGCACCCTTGACTATTGTCGCAGGGCCCTTGTCGCTGCCCTGTGTATCGACTGCAATCATTATTCTGTTGTTGTCCATATATCACTCCAATCCGACCAGGAAGCAGTAGATTTCCTGACCACCTCTTATGAATTCAACCTGAAGGTCAGGCCATCTGGCTTCGACGGCCTCCCTTGCATCTCTCTCCTCATCCTCTGTGACATCCTTGCCGCAGAAGATGGTACCTATCTCCATATTGTCCATTCCCTCAATGTCCCCAAGAAGATCAATGAGGGCCTGAACCTTGTCTTTCTCGTCAGAAACTATATTGTCCTTGCTGAACAAGGCAATGAAGTCACCCTTGTGCACATGCTGGCCAGAGATGTCTGCATCCCTTGTGGCAAGGGCCACAGATGCGCTTGTTATATTCTCCGCCTCGGCCTTCAGGTCCTCCACCAGAGCCTCTACATCAGGGACATCAGGAGTCAGGATGCTCAGAACTCCATGGCCCTCCTGCACCGTTCTGGTTGGTACGACATAGACCTTGGAACCCTCAACCATCTGAGCTGCCTGGTTTGCAGCCATTATGACGTTCTTGTCATTCGGCAGGAGAATGTAGTTGTCTGCGGGTATGCTGTGCAGGGCCTCGACAAAGTCTCCTGTTGAGGGGTTGTCTCCAACCGTGGCATCGGCACCAAGGCCCTTGAAGGTCTCTGCAATGCCATCGCCAGGTGCCATTGCTATGACGGCAAGATGCCTTCTCTTCTGCTTGACCAGAATCTCGTCATGCTGAAGTGACATGTTCTCGATCTTCACTGCAAGGTATTCGCCGTACTTGCGGCACTCGGTAAGGACTTCGCCAGGATTCACGGTGTGGACATGGAGCTTCACCACATCCCCCTCCTTGAAGCACACGATGGAGTCCCCTCCGTGGCTCTCAAGGAAATCAAGGATCACCTTGGTGTCAAAGCTCTCAATATCGACCTTGCTGGTCTGCAATCTGATGAGAAGCTCTGTACAGTAGCCGAACTCAAGGACACTGTCCCTTGTGAAGGCATCAAGGTCTATGTCCTTGACCCCGTATTTGACAGGTTCCACCTTCTCAGGTACATAATCATCATCCACAAGGGCACGGTACATGCCCTCGGCTATCGCCACATAGCCTGCTCCTCCGCTGTCTATGACATCGGCCTCTGCCAGAACAGGAAGCATCTCCTTTGTTCTGGAAAGGGTCTCCTTGGCCTGCTCTATGTGGTATCGGTAGAAATCCTCCACGCTTGAATCCTCGGTGACCTTGGAGGCAGCATACTCAGTGGCCTCTCTGAAAACAGTCAGAATAGTGCCCTCTGTAGGATTCGCCACTGCGGCATAGGATCTCTTGACCCCCTGCTGGTATGCCTTTGCAAGCTCAAGTGCCGAGGCATCCTTGCAAGTGACGAGGCCCATGTCAATTCCCATGAAGATCTGGGAAAGGATGACGCCGGAATTGCCTCTTGCACCTAGAACCGTACCCGAAGCGAATCTATGGGCTACATCATTGAGGGATGGAGCGTCTGAAAGTTTCGAGAAATTGCCGGCTCCCTTTGCCATGGTGCTGGTCATGTTGCTGCCTGTATCACCATCTGGAACAGGAAAGACGTTCAACTCGTCTATCTCAGTGCTGTGTGCACCTATGTTGCCTGCTCCACCTGCAAGCATGCGGACAAAAGTGCGTCCGTCAAGCCTTTTGGTTTCCATAAAAACTCCTAAATAAATACTGTATCCTTAGGTTCAAATAGGAGAATAACAAATCATATTGAGGAAATCAACATATTTTACAAAACTGTCGGAATCAGATTATGTACTTGGCTCCAAGCCTTACAGCAACATCAAGGCCAAGACCAAATGAACTTCTCTTCTGGATTGTGACAAGGCCGCTGCCAGACTTCTCACGACTGTATATCTTGGTTGCAAGGCTCATGTCCGCATTGGCAACCAGAGAGATTCCAAAGTGGTCTCCGATCTTGAGAAGCCCCTCTCCAACCACTGCAATGCCGAAGGCCCTGGCATTCATCCTCAGGTTGGTGTCACTTGTGGCTGATATTCTGTTGAAGGCGAATCCACCACCCACACGCACCTCGAACGGAAGCTTTAGATCCAGAGCCTTCATGACACAGAGATGGCTTTTTATTCCTAGGATGCTGTCTACAGTCTCGTTGGTGTATTCATTGTCGGCGAACATTATCTTCTTCGAGAATGCTAACCCAAGGTCAAAGTATCCATACCAGCCCGGTTTCAGGAAATGTGGGATCTCGGAGAGATCAGCTTCAACCAGAAGACCTACTCCAAAGCCTGTCATCTTGTTTGTGACAACACCAGAGGTGTTGAACTTGCCCCTCATGGAGATATGGTCCAATGCAGCGTTTACGCCAACGGAATCAATGATATCCCAGTTGATCTCGGACTTGGAAGTCTCATCTGCAAAGACACATGGGATAACCAATACAACAAGCAACAATGCAATCAAAAACCTCTTCATAGAAACACCTCACCCTTGGGTTTCAAGAAATGATACATTGAGGTTCAATCTAAGGCAAGATAAAAAGAAGGGCCATGGTTTGATAAACCATAGCCTTATACTCAAAGAAAATAGCACTTGAATCAGTCCTTCATCAATGCGGTGCCATCATTGAAGGCATCGCCGACCTTCTCCCCGATCTTGAGGTAATCGTTGTTGAATGGGTCGAAGACTATAGGCTGAACCTTCGAGACATCCACTTTTCCATCAGTCATTGCGCTCTCATCAACTGAAACGTTGACGATGTCACCCACCAGCACACAGGTGCTTGGGTCATAGCTTATCACGTTGCACTCCACGCAGACTGCAAGCTCATTTATGACAGGTGCATTGACATAATCGCTCTTTGAAACGGTGAAACCGGCCTTCTGAAGCTTGTCAGCCTTCTTGTTTCCTGTAGCAAGTCCAAGATAGTCGCACTCCACGACATGCTTCGCATCTCCCATGCTGACGGTGAAGGCGTTGGTTCTCTGAAGATTCTTCACTGTCTTGTGGTTTGCGCTCAGGCACAGCGTGAACTCATGGTCGTTGCTCACTCCACCCCAGGCTGCGTTCATTGCATTAGCACTTCCGTCCTCATTGTATGTAGAGACGATGTACACCGCCTGCGGATATGAATATGGTTTTGCTCCGAAATCCTTTCTCATGGAATCCTCCGATGTTTTTGATGCCTTAAAGATAGCACAGGAAAGCCGTATCGGAAACAAAGACCTGATGGTCAAATCAACCTGTTTGTGTTAATCTCCAAGACATGGAGAAGTCATACGCAGCAAAGGCACCGGGGCTCGGGAAGGGTCTGGCCACATACCATACGCATACATACAGATGCCGCCACGCCAAGGGGAAGGACATTGACTACGTCACAAAGGCAATTGAGGGAGGTTTCTCCGTTCTGGGCTTTTCAGACCACACCCCATTCAAGGAGCCATTCAAGACAAAGGGAAACATCAGGATGCTTGAGGGTGAACTGGGTGATTACGTCTCCTCCATCAACTCCTTGCGTGACCAGTTCGCGGACAAGATCGATGTCCATCTCGGACTTGAGGTCGAACCCTTCTTCCAGTACTTCAACTGGCTTCAGGACATGGTCAGGGAGAACGGTATCGAATACCTCATCCTGGGTAACCACTACGCCGGTCAGACCGAGTTTGACGGCTACTACGGAAAAGTCATATGCGATGTTCCAAAAATGAAGTATTATGTTGAAACTTCACGTAAAGCCATCGAAACAGGCCTCTTTATGTACATGGCTCATCCAGATCTTCCTTTCAGCAACTACCCTGAATTCGATGCCAACTGCGAGAGTCTCTCAAAGGACATATGCTCCATTGCCCAGGAGTACAGGATGCCTTTGGAATACAATGTGTCAGGTTACTACAAGCGCATAGACGGAAAGATCAAAGGACTTGGATATCCCTGCGAACAGTTCTGGGACATCGCCATGGACTATGACATTGACGTGTTCGTCGGCTTCGATGCACACATGCCTGAGAGGATGGACCGCAAGCTCTTCGACGAGGCTGTCGACACTCTCAAGAAAAAAGGCTTCAGGGTTGTGAACGCCTGAAGCCTGCGTTTAAACTTCTTAACTCTTATTTCTCTGTAGGGATCACGGCAACAAAGACAAGGTCCTCGTCCTTCTCGTTTCTGATCGAGTGGCTCTGTCCCCAACCGGTGATGACGACATCACCAGGTCCTACGAGCTTTTCACCCTCATTCTCTGTGACGATTCCCTCTCCAGAGAGGATGTAATAGTACTCGACCTCTCCAAGGTGCTGGTGCTTTCCAATGCTGCAGCCCTTTCTGATTGTGAACTTCGCGAAAAGCCTGACGTGTACGCTTGGCTCTGCAGGTGCGATCGTCTGCTTGATGACAACTCCATCGCCGCCTCTCATGTTCACGACATCCTCTATTGCCATATCCTTGTTCTGAATTACCATGTTTCCTCTCCCGGGTGAAAGTTTTCTTTTCGTCATTCTACACTATTTACAAGAAAACTTACATGATTTAATTTCTCCATATGGGATTCACTATTGTTCTTGGATGCGTATTGTCAATGATGGCCTTCATGGCCATGGGCTATGCCATGGCAAAGGCGAAGCTTGCAAAGGTCGAGCACAGCAGGACCTTGTCTGCCTTCCTTGTCTACTGTGCGACACCTGGAATGATAATAAGCTCCTTCCAGACCATGTGCTTCACTCCTGAGGTTGGAAAGAAGTTACTTCTGTTCTTCCTTGCCAGCCTGGCTGTTCAGCTGATCATGTATGGAGCAATGGTTCTGATACTTGGCAAAAGACTGGAGGAAGGCAAATTCAGAATCCTTACAATCGGGTCCTTCATGGGAAACGTAGGCTTCTTTGGACGTCCACTTGTAGAGGCCTTGTTTCCTGATCAGCCAATAGTAGCCTGCTACAGCATGATGTTCGCCACAAGCATGAACCTTCTGATATTCACAATCGGGGAGTTCATGATCTCCCGTGACCGGAAATACATCACCATCAAAAGAGCCTTCATAAATCCAACAATACTGGCTGTGATGGTCGCTATTCCACTTTATCTACTAAGAATCAAGCTCCCAAGCGGAATCCAGAGCATCATGTTGACCCTGAGAGAAATGTCCGCGCCTATATGCATGTTCGTGCTTGGAGTAAGGCTTGCATCAATGGATCTCAAGGATGTCTTCGGCCAGCCGATTGCCTATCTTGGCAGTGCACTGAAGCTGATAGCCTTCCCTCTTCTTGCCTATGCGATTGTGTACTTCATGCCTTGGTTCGACAGCACCTTCAAGATCACCTTGCTGATTACCACAGGAACGCCGTGTGCTGCTGTCATGCTCTCCCTTGCGGAACTCCACGACTGCGAGCAAAAAAATGCAGCG
>DMOO01000144.1 GCA_003456855.1 Sphaerochaeta sp. | reverse complement strand
GAGGTCCACGGCATGAGCCAGAGAGGCGGAAGCGTCGTGACCTATGTCCGCTACGGCGAGAAGGTCTACTCCCCGGTCATTGACAAGGGACAGGCGGACTGCATCATATCATTCGAGATCCTTGAGGCCGCACGCTATGTGGAGTTCCTCAAGAAGGGCGGCACGCTGATCACCAACACCCAGCAGATCAACCCTATGCCGGTGATCACAGGCGATGCCTCTTATCCTGAGAACCTCGAGGAGAAGCTCAGCAAGCTTGACATCAAGTTCGAGGGCTTCGATGCATTGTCAATCGCCAGGCAGGCAGGTTCCACAAAGGCTGTGAACCTTGCACTTCTTGGTGCACTTTCCAACCATTTCGACTTCACTGAACAGCAGTGGCTCGATACAATCAGAACAAGTGTCCCAGAGAAATTCGTGGACATGAACATAAAGGCCTTCCAACTAGGAAGAGCGGAGGTGGCAAAATGAAGGAGATGAGCAGAAGAAACCAGCACTTCACTGAATCGGTTATCAGAAGAATGACAAGGATCGCGATTGCGCACAATGCAATCAACCTTGCACAGGGTTTCCCTGACTTCGACCCACCGAAGGCAATGACGGACAGGCTGAAGGAGGTCTGTGACACAGGCCCTCACCAGTACCCGATCACAATGGGTGCACCCAACTTCAGAAGAGCACTTGCAAAGAAGTGCGGACACTTCATGGACAGAAGCCTGGACCCGGACACCGACATGGTCGTCACAATCGGTTCAACAGAGGCCATGGTGGACACACTCTTCGCACTTACCAACCCTGGTGACAAGATCATAATGTTCTCACCTTACTTCGAGAACTACCACGCACAGGCCATCATGGCTGACTGCGAGTCGATCTTCGTCCCTCTTGTACCGCCACAGTTCAACTTCGACCCGGCGGTTCTGGAGGATGCCTTCAAGCAGCCAGGCGTCAAGGCCATTCTGATCTGCAACCCATCCAACCCAAGTGGAAAGGTCTTCACAAGGCAGGAGTTGGAGTTCATCGCAAGCCTCTGCATCAAGTATGACGTCTACGCGATCATGGACGAGGTCTACGAGCACATCGTCTACGATGACAACAAGCACATCTACATGAACAGCCTTCCTGGAATGTGGGAGCGCACAGTCAGCTGCTCAAGCCTTTCAAAGACCTACTCGGTCACAGGCTGGAGACTGGGCTATGCAATCGCCCCGGAGCCTATCATGCAGAGGATCAAGCAGTACCACGACTTCAACGCAGTCGGCTGCCCGTCACCTCTGATGGAGGCCGCTGTAGTAGGACTTGAGTTCCCTGACAGCTACTACCAGGAGTTCGGTGCCCACTATGCCCACATGAAGGATATCTTCACAAGCGGACTGAGGGACATCGGAATCCCGTTCACCAACCCACAGGGAACCTACTTCGTCCTGGCAGACATTGGTCCATACCTCAAGAAGGGCCAGACCGATGTCCAGTTCTGCGAGGAGATGACCGCAAAGGTCGGTGTTTCTGCTGTTCCTGGGACATCATTCTTCAGAGAGGATGTCCAGAACATCATCAGACTCCACTTCGCCAAGAAGGACGAGACCCTCTATGAGGCACTGAACAGACTGGCAGACCTCAAGAAGAAGATGTGCTGAGCTGAATGACCTATCTATACCTGGCGCTAACAGTATTCGGAGCCTCATTCCTTCAATCGATAATAGGATTCGGCTTCCCTGTGCTGGCGGTGCCGGTATTGTCCCTTTTCTTCCCTTATGCAAAAGTTCTCGCAATGGTGCTGGCGATCTCCTTCGTCAGCACTTTCTATCTGTCCGTCAAGTATCGCAAGAGCACCAACTGGAAGGTCATGCTTCCGATTCTGATCCCTTGCTGCATCAGCGGTGCGGTGGCAACCTACTTCTCATTCAGCATAAGCTCCGATGCCATGTTCATCCTGCTTGGCCTGATGCTTGTTGCCATTGCCCTCTTCAGCCTTTTCTTCGCCGAGAGGATCAAGATCAAGCCCACCCCGCTGAACGGAACCATAGTCGGCATCATCTGCGGCCTGAGCAACGGACTCTTCTCCATTGTAGGACCACCTGCAGCGCTGTACATGATCCCCGCCACCAACAGCAAGGAGGAGTATCTGGGGACAGGCCAGACCTGCTTCACCATCTGCAACGTGGCAAGCCTCTCGATAAGGCTCTTCAGGGGCGCCATCGAAGGTCCTGACATGAAGTATTTGGCCCTAGGCTGGTTCTGCATGCTCACAGGCGCCATGGTAGGCCAGCTTGGCTTCAAGAAGATCAACGCAAAGCTCTTCAACAAGATCGTCTACATCTTCGTCGGCCTCAACGGCCTTTGGATCTTCATAAGCCATATCATCTAGGGATTTCCAAGATGGGATATCCGGATAAAAAAGATTTTTTATTTCTATAACTCAGATTTTCAGGTTTTTTGAGTTATAGATTTTATTTTTTTATTCTGTGCTGAAAAACCCACTGAAAAACATAAAATATCAAGTCCATCAACACACCTCGAACAAAAAAACCGGGAACCTCAAGGTCCCCGGTCAGGCATTGGTTTTATTTCAAGATCAGATCTGATCTTTCTCTGCGATTCTGCAGCAGCTTACGCTGAGGTTTCCGTTTCTGGCCCTGATCTCATCAAGGAAGGCCTTCGGAACGACTTCGTTTGCAAGCTCGATGTCATATCTTAGCTCGTACAGGGTGCCAAGGTTGACTGTCTTGACATCAGTGAGCTTGTAGCCCTTTGTGTACTTCTTAAGAAGGTCATCGAACAGTCCGTCATAGTCCATGTCCTCAGGGATCTGGATCTTGAGCTTTCTGTTTGTGTTCTCCTTTGCAAAGCCGAGAAGTGTCACTGCAAGGACGACGACTGCAACGATCGCAAGGAAGACGCAGGCTGCTGCGAGATAGCCCATTCCGGTTGCAAGGCCGATTGCCATTGCAATGAAGATTGCTGCGATGTCACGGCCCTTTCCGGCTGCAGATCTGAATCTGACAAGGCCGAAGGCTCCGGCTATGGCAACTCCTGTTCCGATGTTGCCGTTGACAAGCATTATGACAAGCTGGACTGCTATTGGAAGCAGTGTCAGTGTGAGCGTGAAGCTCGATGTGCTCTTGTTCCTGAATGAGAACACTGCGGCTGTCAGGAGGCCCAGGATCACTGAGACTGCTGAGCAGATCAAAAAACTGGAAACTGTCAGACTTGAGCTGATAATTGAATTGAACATCTTCTTTCCCCTCTAATGATATCTGTTTTGTAGACCGTTCCGTACTTTGAGAACGAATAAGGTCTGATCTTGAACTCGCTGAGCATCTGTGCAACCCACAGTGGCATGGCCAGTGGATTCTTTATCTCCATAAGAACTCCGACCAGAGGAATCTGGTTGGCAGCCTGCTTCTCATCGAAGGAGAAATCAGCTGTCTGGTATCTTATGTTGCTGTCGAAGGTGATTCTCAGCTCACCTCCGTCTGCTGCTGCATAGGCCTCTCTGTCGTAGGACAGGAAGGTTCTGTTCGTGATCGGATGGCGCTTCAGGAAGAAGTCGAACTCCGAGGTCTCAAGCTCCGTGAGGTAGCTTGGTCTCTTTCCGGAGAAGACATAGAACATTGCATCTATGAATGTCATTCCGACTCTTCTCTTGTAGACGATTCCGTCATACTTCTTCTTGATCTCCAGGAAGACATGGTCGTTTGTGTTTCTATCCCAATTTCCGTATGCACGCATGCGGAGCTTTTCCTTGTATTCTGCTCCATCAACAGAGGTTCTGATCAGATCATAGTCCTCTGTGTCGAAATAGATGTTCTTGATGGAGTACTTGGCATGGGCATCCGGAACCATCTTTCCCTGAATTGCCTCGATGACCTGTCTGTACTGGGTTTCAGTAAGCAGGTACTTCTTCTCATAACGCTGAAATAAAAGCTTTGCCTGTTCCATTGAAAAGTCCCTCCGTCTCTGTAAGATGTCTCAATCTTAAGACGAAGGGACTTGAAAATCTCTATTTTGGAGTTATTTCACACATTACTCCATTGTGTGTGATTTGTGTGAAGATTGGCCTCTAGAACCAACCCCAGCGACCAGGAGTGCAATGGCCAGTGTCAGGATTGATAGATAATTCCTCTTCATGATTGTTGCTCCCTTTCTTTGATGATTCAGGGATAAACCATTTTCCAAATGCCGGAAAGCCAGATGAGCTCATTCTACACATTTCTACAATTCAGCTTCACATATCTTCATAAAGACAAATAGAAAACGGCTGGGAGCAATTCCCAGCCGTGATAATCAAGCAAAAATGGATGATCAGATTCTTGCGACTCCGGTCCTTCTTGCTGCCTCTGCAACTGCCTTTGCAACTGCTGGAGCAACTCTTGGGTCGAATGCCTTAGGAATGATGTAGTCTGCTGAGAGCTCATCATCGCTGACAAGGCTTGCAAGTGCCTGTGCTGCTGCCATCTTCATCTCCTCGTTGATGTCGGAAGCTCTGACATCGAAGGTTCCTCTGAAGATTCCAGGGAAAGCGAGGACGTTGTTGATCTGGTTTGGATAGTCGCTTCTGCCAGTTGAGATGACCTTTGCTCCACCGGCCTTTGCCTCGTCCGGGAAGATCTCCGGTGTCGGGTTTGCACATGCGAAGATGATAGCATCTCTGTTCATGGTCTTGACCATCTCTGTTGTGACCTGCTTAGGAGCTGAGACACCGATGAAGACGTCTGCGCCAACGAGCATGTCAGCAAGAGTTCCCTTCTTGTGATCCAGGTTGGTCTGCTCTGCCATCTCCTCCTTGATCCAGTTCAGGCCTTCTCTGCCCTTGTAGATTGCACCCTTGCGGTCGCACATTGTGACATTCTTGAATCCGGCTGAGAGCAGGAGCTTGACGATTGCGATAGCTGCTGCACCTGCACCAGAGGTGACGATCTTGACCTCTTCCTTCTTCTTGTTGACAACCTTGAGAGCGTTTGTCAGTCCAGCGAGTGTGATGACTGCTGTACCGTGCTGGTCATCGTGGAAGATTGGGATGTCACACTTCGCCTTGAGCTTGCGCTCGATCTCAAAGCATCTTGGAGCTGAGATGTCCTCGAGGTTGATTCCACCGAGTGAGCCTGAGATGTTGTAGACTGTCTGGACGAACTCATCGACGTCCTTTGTCTTCACACAGAGCGGGAAGGCATCGACGTTGCCGAAGGACTTGAACAGAACGCACTTTCCTTCCATGACAGGCATTCCTGCCTCTGGCCCGATGTCACCGAGTCCGAGAACTGCTGTGCCGTCTGTGATGACTGCAGCCATGTTCCATCTTCTTGTAAGCTCATAGCTCTTGTTGATGTCCTTCTGGATCTCAAGACAAGGCTGTGCAACACCAGGAGTGTATGCCAGAGAAAGGTCCTCAGCTGTCTTTACCGGGACTGTTGCGACGACTTCGATCTTGCCTTTCCATTCGGCATGCTTCTTCAGTGATTCTTTTGCGTAATCCATATGTCTACCTCTTTATTAAAATGCGAATTAAATTCTGCACTTTCATAATAGGGTCATGAGGAACTAATAGCAAGTGTTTTGTAATGGTTTTTGAACAATTTAGGCACAAAACGAAACAAACTGAAACAGAAACATTCAAAAATCAAACATTCTTCTTCAGTTTGGCCCAAACGGCGAGGATTGCGGTCTGGGTCTTTCCGTCAGGCACCTTGCCTGCCAGGACAAGGTCCACCATCCTCTCAAGGCTCACCATCTCGAAGTTGATGCTCTCGTCCTCGTCAAGCTCGCGCTCACCGAAGGACAGACCCCTTGCAAGGTAGAGGTGGATCACCTCCGTGGAGTATGCGCAGGTCGGGTAGAAAGGTCCCAGGTACTCGTATTCCCTGGCCACGATCCCTGTCTCCTCCCTGAGCTCGCGCTGGGCGGCCTCTAGGTGGTCCTCATCGGCATAGTCGAGCTTTCCGGCAGGGATCTCTATCAGCTCCGCCTGGAACGGATAGCGGAACTGGTGCTCGATGGCGATCCTTCCCTCATCATCCAGGGCGACCACCGCAACGGCGCCAAGATGCTTTATGTACTCTCTGGTGCTCCTGTGTCCGTTCGGGAGGATGATGTTGTCCTTGTATACGTGAAGCAGCCTTCCGTCAAAGACGTTGGTGCTGTCCACCTGCTTCTCTGTCAATGCCATTGTGTCGAATCTCTTTTCCATAGCACTGATAATCTAACCTCCAAAGCCATGTTTGCTCAAGAGTAAAAGAAAGCCGGCGATCTCTCGCCGGCAGTCAAACGTTCAAGGGTCGTCATTTCTCCCCTTGTTGCTCTTGCTTCGCAGCCTTCTTTGCCTGGACTCTTCCGATGATGATCGGATAGGCAAGAGCTGCAATAGAGATGACGAACAGGATCACTGTCATAGGTCTCTGGACAAAGCCGATAGGGCCAGTGACCTGCAGCGTCTGGACGTAGTTGGTCTCGATCAGCTTTCCAAGGATGATTCCAAGTACAAGCGGTGATGACGGATAGTCGAACTTCTTGAACATCCATCCGATGATACCGAACACAAGACATGTTCCAACGTCGAACATAGACTTCTTGATTGCATAGCTTCCAAGGATTGCAAAGGCGAAGATCAGAGGATAGAGGATCGTCTTCTTGATGTATCCTACCCTGACCCAGAGCTTTGCTCCGAAGGTTCCTACCAGAAGCATGAAGATGTTTGCGATGAACATCGATGCGAACAGACCGTAGACCAGAGCCGGCTGCTCGGTGAAGAGCTTAGGACCTGGGTTCAGGTTGTGGATCATCAATGCTGAAAGCAGAACGGCTGCTGTGGATGAACCTGGGATACCAAGTGTGAGCAGAGGAACCATGGCTCCTCCGACAGAACCTGAGTTGGAGGCCTCGGCGGCTGCGACTCCGGCAGTTGCACCCTGTCCGAACTCCTCCGGGTTCTTGCTCATGCGCTTCTCGACATCATATGCAAGGAATGAGGCGATCGTTCCACCGGCACCCGGGAAGATGCCGATCAGACAACCGACAAGACCTGCTCTGAGGATGGACCACTTGAGCTTCCAGTAGTACTTTGGCTTGGGGAGCTTGTAGTCGATCTTCTCGCGCTCGATCTTCTTCTTCGGGTCGTAGTGCTCAAGGTTGTTGAGAACCTCACCGAGGGCGAAGAGTCCGATCAGGACAGGAACCATCTCGAAACCGTCGAACAGCTTTGTGACACCGAATGTGAAGCGCTTGATTCCAAAGGTCGGGTCAAGGCCCATGGTGTTCAGCAGAAGTCCGAAGATACATGTAACAAGAGCTTTCTGCCAATGTTTTCCACCAAGGGTTGCAACTGTCGTCAGGCCCATGATGCAGAGTGCGAAGTACTCTGACGGCCAGAACTTCAGTGCGGCCTTCGAGAGAGGCACTGAGAAGAAGATCAGGATGATTGCACCGACGACACCGCCTAAGACGGAGGCCCAGAGGGAGATTCCCATGGCCTCACCTGCACGTCCCTTCTTGAGAAGTGGATAGCCGTCGAATGCGGTGACGGTTGCAGACGGTGTACCTGGTGTGTTGATTGCGACTGCAGTGATCGATCCGCCGTAGTTGGCACCGATGTAGATACCCATCAGCATGACCATTGCGGTCACAGGTGACAGCGAATATGTGATAGGCAGAAGCAGTGCAACGGCCATTGAAGGTGAGATTCCAGGAATGGCTCCTCCAAGGATACCTACACACATTCCGATGAAGATGAAAATGAGTGACTGGACATTGGCGATTGTTCCGAAGCCCAGTGCAAGGTTTTTGAAAATCTCTGACATCTGCGACCTCCTACTTTATCAACCAGCTGAAAAGCGATCCGAACGGAAGCTTTATGTACAGGAACTTATAGAACACGAAGTATGTGAACAGACACCAGATGATAGGCACCAGGATGAGCTGGAGCTTGTTCTTCTCCCCCATGGCGATCATCACAACAAGGATGAAGATTGCGCTGGAGAGATAGTAGCCGATGTACTGGAACATTATCACACTGAAGATGGAGCCGATTCCGACCAGGAAGGCGAACACCCATCTGTTGAACTTCTCATCAGGTTTATTGTTCTGATTGATGATTGCAAAGAATGCACCTACGGATGCCAGGAGCATCAGAAGGGCCCAGAGTCTGGGCATTGTCCTTGGGGTTGCACCGCTTTCCGCAGCAACCTTACTAACTCTCAGGTTGAAGGTTAGAAGGAAGAAGAGCAGCGTCACATAGTCCATGCCGAACAGACACAGAAGCTGGCAGCGAACCCTCTTTGTCTTCGGCCAGATCCCAAGCAGGAAGAACAGGCCGACCATCACGACCACGAACCCCAGAAGAATCCACCAGTAGCTGAGATTTGTCAGCCATTTAGAAAAACTTGCCATAGTTAAAGTCTCTTTATCTTATAAGGGATTTCAAAAGCACCCGGAGGTTGCCCTCCGGGTTGAAACAAAAATGAATCAATGCGGATTAGTTGTACTTGTAATCAGCGCTGATCTGGTCAACAGCCTTGAGAATGTCGATTGTGCTGACAACCTCGTCCACAACAGTCTTTGTGAAGGCGTCTGTCTTGTCTGTCAGGACTGTGAGCTTGTTGGCTGTCATGTACTCGATCCACTCAGGGTCTGCTGAGACCTGGTCACAGAGGTTCTGGAACCATGTGATCATTCCTGCAGGTGTACCCTTCTTGACTGCATAGCCTCTCCACATTGAGATGTGGTCGAGAGCCTCGTCATAGCCGAGTTCCTTGTAGTTTGGGACATCCTCGAGTCCGGCGACCTTTGTCGGGTTTCCGATTGCAAGAGCTCTGACCTCGTACTTGACTGTATCACCTGGGTTACCGACGGAAGCGATTGTCTGTCCACCGAGAAGAGCGGCGAAGACGTTCTTTGCACCCTCGTAGGTGATTGTCTTTGTCTCGACTCCAACAGCACCGAAGACCTGGACAGCATCGATGTACTTTGCACCGTAGTTAGGCTCTGCAAGAGTGATCAGATTGCCTGCCTTGGCCCAGTTAACAAGATCCTCGAAGGTCTTGAACTCGGATGTTGCAGGAACGAGCACGCAGTATGGGTCAGCCATCAGGTTGTAGATGTACTCGAAACCATCGACATACTCTGCGCAATCAAGCTCTGCCTGGATGACAGCATCAAGGTATGTAGGAGCAAGAGCGAAGACTGTGTATCCGTCTGCCTCCTGGTTGAGAACCCACTCACCTGCGGTAAGTCCGCTGGCACCTGAGTTGTTGTCAACTACGAATGTGGCGTCTGTGTACTTTGCAGCGATCTCAACCCACTTTCTGGAATAGAGGTCCATTGCACCGCCGACCTTGACGTGGTTCATGATTGTGATTGGCTGCTCTGGAGCCCACTCCTTGTCAGTTGCCGCAGCTTCTGTTCCACCGTTTGCGAACAGAGTTGTCATTGCAACCATCAGTACGACCAAAACCAATAGTGTTTTTTTCATATTTCAATTCTCCTTATAACAAATGCGGTTTTACTTCTGGAAAAGATCGAAGGCGAGTCCGTGCCTCAGGCCTCTGTCTGAGATTGTCAGTCCATCACATCCGAGTCTGTCAGTGATGACCTTCAGGATGCATGCGCCTGCCAGGATGACGTCAGCTCTCTTCGGCTGCAGGCCAGGAAGCTCCTTGCGCTGCTCGATGGTTCTCTTGGAGTACTCGGCGATCTGCTCGTCGATGTCTGCCTTTGTGAGTCTTGAGCCCTGGATGACGTTCGGATCGTACTTGACCATCTTATGCTTGACTGCACCCATGCTGGTGACTGTTCCGCCCATTCCTACAAGCTGCTTAGGTCTGCCGACAACACCGGCCTCCTCGAACTCCTTGTTGATCTGTGCGATTGTGGCCTCGACCTCTGCACATGTGACAGGGTCTGACTTCAGGTAGTTCTCTGTGAGTCTGACAGCACCGAGGTTGACTGAGAATCTCTTCACGAGCTGTGTGCCCTTTCCGAAGATGAACTCTGTGCTTCCGCCGCCTGTGTCGAAGACTACAAGGTCTGCATCCTTCTCAAGTGGAAGTCCTGAAAGGATGGCCAGATAGCTGAGTCTTGCCTCCTCCTCTCCAGGGATGATCTGGACCTCTACGCCGCAGGCCTTCTTGACCTTCTCGACGAACTCTGCAGAGTTGCCGGCCTTTCTGAGAGCCATTGTTCCGACGCTGACGATCTGGTCTGCGCCAAGCTCCTTGGCCTTTGCTGCGAATGCGGCCACGGAAGCCACGTTCCTCTCCATTGCCTCAGGGCTGATGAGTCCTGTTGCATCCAGGCCCTCACCAAGACGAGCGATGTCGTTGGTGTCCAGGACTGTCTTGATTGTCTTGTCCTCTGCAAGCTCTCCGACAAAGAACTTGATTGAGTTGGAACCTACATCAATGATGGCTTTTCTGCTCATTTGACCCAAGCCTCCAATCCTACGGCCTCCTTCATGGCCTTGAGGTAGTTGATGTTCGGGAAGTCTGCGACTCCGAGCTCTCTGACGACCTCCATGACAAGTTTCGGATCGATGTGCTCGACGCAGATTGTCCTGTTGGCCTTGCCGTTGAATGTCGTCTCTGCGATCTCGACTGTCGTTTCCTTGATGTTGTAGATAGATCTCTCTTTGTAGACGTTGACGATCTCAAGGTCCGGGCACTTGCCTACGACTTCCTCGAGATACTGGTCATATGTGTACTCGTCTCTCTCGAACTTTGGAACCTCGACCTTGAAGAAGTTCTTGAAGAGGTTTGCAATGTCTTCTTTCTTGAGAGGGAAGCTGAGCTTCATTGTCGGATACCACTGCTCAAGCTTGTCCTCGTTGATCTGTCTGAGTGACTTGATGTCCATCAGGTCATCACGGATCTTGCAGTTCTCGTTGCTCTTCCTTGAAAGGATGTACTTCTCTGAGCTCTTCTTGAAGGTTACCAGCTCATGTGCCTTGATCCTCTCCTCTCCAACTCCAAAATCCTTTCCAAATGTGCGCCATTCCCAGCGCGGGATAATTTCACCCATGTGATTCCTCCTGCAAAATAAGTGTGGACTTAAGCCCACTTTGCTTATATTTTCGGACCATAGAATAGAGAAATCAAACCAAAACAGGCTTTATATAAAATATTTTCATGGTTTCCCTTTTCTCAATCCCTCAAATTATAACATGATTGTGCATCAATAACCAAATTATATATTTTTGTGTTTTTTA
>DMOO01000188.1:205-3394 GCA_003456855.1 Sphaerochaeta sp. | reverse complement strand
TGCTTCTGATGGACGAACCTCTGTCGAACCTGGACGCAAAGCTGAGAAGCGAGATGAGAACAGAGTTGAAGAGACTTCACTCTGACTCCGACTCCACCTTCGTCTACGTCACACACGACCAGCTTGAGGCCATGACACTTGCCACAAAGGTCTGTCTGATCAACAAGGGCGTCCTCCAGCAGTACGAGCCACCTCTTGTGACCTACACAAAGCCGCAGAACCTGTTCGTCGCGGACTTCGTAGGTAATCCGACCATGAACTTCATCAAGGCCAAGGCAAACACAGAGGGTGGAAAGGTCATGCTGGAGTTCCTTGGAGTCAAGGCTGTCTTCAAGGCAAATGAAGCCTTCAGCCCGGATCACGAGGATGTCGTCCTTGGAATCAGACCTGAGTTCTTCACAATCCATCCGGAAGGCAAGATCCATGCAACAGCATACTCGACCCTGCCATCAGGAATGGAGACAACAGTCAAGGTCAAGCTTGCAGGTGAGTTCATCTCATCGGTCGTATTCGGCGCCATCGACTACAAGGTCGACCAGCCTATCCAGTGCGACATTGTAGGCGACCAGATCTGCGTCTTTGACGAGAAGAGCACACAGCGCGTTGCCCAGGGTTCGGTTGAGGTCCAGTAACCTTTTGTCCATCTCATTGTTTTTAGGTTGTACGGATTCTGGAAGGGGTCCGTGCAATCATGATTGAGGAGTGAAACATGAAGAGATTCATTATCATATTGGCCATAGCCGCAATTGCATGCACATCACTGTTCGCCGCGGACATCCAGCTTGGAGTCATGCAGAATCTGGTGAACACAAGCTTCCTGGTGGACGCAGAGTTCGAGCGCTTCGGAGCCGAGACTTCGGTTGGAATCCCTGTTGTCACAGCAGCCATAAGCGGAATCGAGGCCCTGTTCAAGGGCAATTCGGATTCCTCTGAGGCCATCGCAAGAGATACATCCTCAGAAGAGACTGAGGAATCCTCAAAATCCGGAGGTTTCTCCATCCTGGGCGGAGCGATGGCCAACGTGTACTGGAAGGCCTATGCCGGACAGAAATTCAGCCTGCGCATTGGACTTCAGGCCGATATGCTCGGGCTCTTCGGCACCGAGGGAAGCAGAGTGTTCCTGACCTATGGTCCATCCATCGGATTCAACTACAAGTTCAACGACAGGTTCTCCATGAACTTCACAAGCGCAGTCCCTGCGGCTCTGATCCTGTCACCGTTCGGAGAGGATGTCTCCAAGTACGGAGCGTTCATCTTCTCCAACGTCACTCCTGAAGGGGAGGAGGCCATCGGAGAGATCTTCCTTGCCCTGTTCGGTGCCATCGGAGGAATCGGTGACCAGCTTGCAAGGCTGTCCTTCAAGTGGAGCGTGTAACCAAACAGGCTTCTGGTTGTTATTGTCAGTGAACGGACCTGGACTGGAAATCCGGGTCCGTTTTCAATTTCGGAGGGTTACGCTATGAAGAGGATGATGATTGTTTTTGTCGTGGCTGTTTTGGCCGTCTCATCAGCATTCGCCGGTGGTCTCTCACTGGGAATCATGCAGAACTACATGAATACAGGCATAGTTGCAGACCTTGATTTGGGTCACTTTGGTATAGAGGGTTCGGTCGGGCTTCCGTTGGTGCCGGGTGCTGTCGAGGTCGTTGACTATTACACCGGAGACAAGGTTGATTCCGAAGGGAATCCTGTGGATCCGCCTAATCTGGCAGAGGTCTTCCTGATTCCGGGTGCAATGGCGAACGTGTATTGGAAGGCCATAGACACCAAGGTCTTCGGCCTGAGGCTTGGAATCCAGGCTGATGCAGTGGGCATCTCTGATGAGAAGGGTCTCTCCGTTGTGGGTCTTTGGGGAGCTTCGGTTGGCCTTGAATTCAAGTTCGGAGGCAATTTGAGCATGAACCTGACAGGAACCGTTCCTGCCGCGATGGTTGCTTCCGCCCTTGGTGCCGAAGATGCTGGATTCACAGCCTTCTACTACACAACCAAGGAGGAGACTGACTGGGATGTCCTGCTTATCCTGCCTGCCATAGTGAATGAGTTTGTGCGTCTTTCCTTCAAGTGGAGCATCTGACAGGACATAATATCGGTTGACGTTGTGATTGAACGGACTCGGACTGAAAATCCGGGTCCGTTCATTGTTGAAGGGGATAGAACAAATGAAGAGAGTTATGATTCTGGCAATGATTGTCATCATTTCCAGCGCAGCTGTGTCTGCAGGGGATGTTCATGTCGGTGTGATGCAGAACCTGCTGAACACAGGTCTCCTTTTTGATGCAGAGTCCAAATATGCTGGAGTTGAGGCTTCACTCGGTTTTCCTGTTGTATCAGGTGCAGTGACTGCAATAGAGGCCTGTGTGAACAACTCCGATGCAGAGGAGACCGGGGAGGGGAGATCGTCAAGCTTTGCAGCCCCTCTTGGTGTCATGGCAAACGTGTACTTCAAGGTCATCAGAGCTGAGAGATTCAACATGAGGCTTGGACTTCAAGCTGATGTTCTGGGTATATTCGGACCTGATTTCATCTGGGTAACCGGCTACTCCGGAGTATCCTTGGGAGCTGATTTCAGGCTGAATGCGAGGTTCTCCATGAACTTCACCACATGTGTGCCGTTGGTTGTGATCCTGAATCCTATAAGCGAGGATGTCGGAGAGCACACCATGGTCTTCTACACCTCGGGTAAGGGCAGCACCATGGGAGACTTCCTTCTGGGAATCTATGGAGGGCCTAAAGCGGTTGCAGGCCACATGGCAAGGATCTCATTCAAGTGGAGCATCTAGGTTCTTGGCCTTGGCATCCGAGCATTGCAAATAGAAGAGGCCGAAGGGATCAACCTTCGGCCTCGATGCTTTTATGGGCTTGAAATCACTCTGCAATGGCGATGACCCAGATCTCATAGGCCATCATTGCCCTTGTTGCAGGTGCATCAGCTGCAATGCCGAGTGCCTCGAAGTCTGCCATTGAGAGGGCATCCAACGTGACTCCTGCGGCTGCTGCAAGGAAGTTGCAGCAGATTGCATCAAGATCACCGACTGTGAGCTCTGTGTCCACAGGTGCGACAGGGACGATCCCATGCTGTGACAGGAATGCGATTGAATCCTCCTGTGTGTATGCTCCACCAAGGAGTGTCACGAAGACCTGTGCAAGCTCTCCGAGGGTTGCCGGCTCGTTGACACCGAACTGTGTGTC
>DMOO01000188.1:0-148 GCA_003456855.1 Sphaerochaeta sp. | reverse complement strand
CCTGTGTGTCAGAGACTGCACCCATCAGGCCGTTGACGAACACTTCGTTGACTGCTGTGTAGAACGGATCTGCCGGATCGAGGTCCTCGAGAGTCATCTGGCTCTTGTCCTGGACTCCGAACGGGTTGATGACTGACTGGAAGTACTG
>DMOO01000202.1 GCA_003456855.1 Sphaerochaeta sp. | reverse complement strand
TTATGGCCTTGCAGTACAGCTGCCCATCCGGTGTGCGGAACTCGTAGCCCTTCCCAGGCCTCTGCTTTCGGCTCTTCGAGACCATCGCCTGCCATCTCTGGGAATCCAGGGCTCCTGTGAACAGGAACTCGACCTTCCCTCCAGTCTCGGAGATCCCGAACACACGGGCCTTGCGGACCTTTGTGTCGTTCACTATGACGACCGAGTTCGGTTCCACCAAGGACGGGAAGTCCTTCATCTGCATGTCACGGTATTCACCTGTGACCCTATCTATGACAAGGAGCCTGTCGTCTCCACGCTTCTGCGCAGGCGTCTGGGCAATGAGCTCCTGTGGGAGCTCGAATGTGAATTCACTGATTTTCATCTATATATCCTGTAGAGAGTTATCTTTTAGTCAAACAAGGTGCCCTGAGGTCCTGGCACAACACCACCGAAGCCTGGAAGATAGTTGCTTCCATTGCTGTTCATCTGCTGCTCCATAAGATTCTGAAGCCCTAGAAGCTCATAGGCCTTGGCCGTGACCATCCTTCCCCTCGGGGTCCTCTTGAGGTAACCCTTCTGGATCAGATACGGCTCATAGAAGTCCTCCAGGGACTCGATGGCCTCGCCTACCGAGATGCTGAGCGTCTCTGCTCCGACCGGTCCGCCCCCGTAGAACTCGATTATTGTCCTCAGGATGTTGCGGTCCTGGTCCTCAAGTCCGTTCAGGTCTATTCCAAGGTTCTTGATGCTTCTGTTGACGACCTCGGTCGTGATCCTTCCATTGGCCGTGACCTCTGCGAAGTCTCTGAAACGTCTGAGGAGTCTGTTTGCGATTCTAGGTGTTCCTCTTGAACATTTTGCCAATAAAAGCACTGCATCGTCATCGATTGGGACATCGATCAGGCTTGCGCTTCTCTTGATGATGGCTCCAAGCTCCTCCTCGTTGTAGAACTCGATCCTGCAGTTGATGCCGAATCTTGTCTGAAGCGGGGAGCTGACCATTCCGGCCTTTGTGGTCGCACCGATCAGGGTGAAGTGAGGAATGGGGATCCTCATTGTACGGGCAGAAGGTCCCTGCCCTATGACCCAGTCTATCTCGAAGTCCTCCATGGCTATGTAGAGCATCTCCTCCAAGGCAGGCTTAAGACGATGGATCTCATCTATGAAGAAGACGGAGTTCTCGGTGACGTTTGTCAGGATTCCGGCCAGATCCTTCGGCTTCTCAAGAGCCGGAGCACTTGTCATGCGGATCTCGGACCCCATCTCGTTGGCGACGATCGATGCCAAGGTGGTCTTTCCGAGTCCAGGAGGGCCTATGAGGAACACATGGTCCAGTGCCTCTCCACGCTCCTTTGCGGCCTGGATGAAGACACTGAGATTGTCCTTGATCTTCTTCTGCCCCTGGAAATCACACAGGAACTTAGGACGCAGGATGTTCTCCTGTGCGTCGGCATCCTGGGATGAGGTGGACATTATTGATGAACTTTGAAGAAACTCTATATCGTCCAAAGAATTACACTCCTTCAAGACTGATTGTTATTCGATGTTATTAGCCTCAGCTCAGACCAACTACGGCCTGTCTGAACAGCCACTCCTCAACGGCGCTCTGGGTATGGCCCGCGACGAACTGCTCGTTCTCCTCGAGAAGACGTGCGATGGTATCCAGCACCTTCTTCTTATCATAACCCATTTCGACCAGAGCATCTATGATATCCTGGTATTTCTTGGAGTTGCCCTTCGCCACGTTCTGAGGCTTTGCGGCCTCCTCCGTGAAGACCAGCGTATCCCTGAGGGCAAGCACGATCTTCTGGCTTGTCTTGCTTCCAAGACCAGGGATCTTCGACAGGAAGTTGACGTCGCTTCTGTCCAGAGCGGCGATGAAGTCCTGGACCCTGACGCCGGAGAGGATCTTCATGGCCTGTCTCGGTCCGATCCCGTTGACCTTGATCAGCTCCAGGAACAGCCTTCTCTCGTCCTCGTCAGAGAAGCCGAAGAGGGTCATGCCGTCCTCCTTGTGCTGGAGCCAGGCGAGAAGACGAACATTGCTTCTCTCTGCGCCCTGGAGGTTGGAGAGCTTCGTTGCCGTCTGTGAGGAGATCTGGAGCTCGAACTCGATGCTTCCACCGAGAATTACCGCGGTCTGCGGATTTACGCAGATAAGTTGACCTATAACAGCGTTGATCATTTTATGAACCCAAGCCTCCCCGTTGTCGCGCTTGTATTGCAGAAGCACACGGCAGCCGCAAGCGCATCGGCTGCATGGTCGGGACGCGGGATCTTTTCCAGCTTCAGAAGTATGCGACACATTTCCTGGACCTGCTTCTTGTCCGCCTTCCCGTAGCCTGTTATGGCCATCTTTATCTGCATAGGAGTGAACATTGATATCGAAAGACCGAGCTTGTAGGCGGAATGGGTTATGGACCCGATGACCTTGGCCACCCCTATGGCGGAGACCTCGTTCTTGGCGAAGAAGATGTCCTCCATGGAGAGATGCTCCACATTGTACTTCTGGGCTATCTCAGCAATGCCGTCCCCTATCAGCGCAATGCGATGCTCAAGCTTGTCCTTGGGATCTGTGTTGATCACACCATAGCAAACAGGCCGGAACCTCTGCCCGACAAAGTCGACGACGCCCCAGCCTGTGTTCGCGATTCCCGGATCTATTCCAAGGATGAACATTCAATTATTCTTCATCGTAGTCATCAGGAAGCTCGAGGTTCGTGGCGACTGACTGAACGTCATCAAGATCCTCAAGGCGCTCCACGATGTTCATGACCTTCTGGGCCTTCTCCTTGTCGAGGGTGACCGTCTGGTCTGCGATTCTGCTGACATCAGCGCTGTCCTGCTCGAATCCGGCAGCCTGCATGGCCTCAAGGACAGTTCCGAAATCCGCAGGAGATGTTGTGACCTCGATCACTCCATCCTCGCTTGAGACATCCTCCGCCCCGTTCTCCAGAGCCGCGTTGAAGATGTCGTCCTCAGAGTACTTGGATGCATCGTATGTGATGACTCCCTTGGTCTGGAACATGTATGAAACGCATCCGGAGGAGCCGAGAGATCCGCCGAGCTTTGTCAGAGTGCTTCTGACATCGGCAGCTGTTCTATTCTTGTTATCGGTCAATGTGTCAACGATTATAGCAACTCCGCCAGGGGCATAGCCCTCGTAGACCAGTTCCATGAACACTGTGTTGCCCATCTCTCCGGAACCCTTCTTGATGGCTCTCTCGATGTTGTCCTTCGGCATGTTCTCGCGCTTGCAGGTGGCGATGATACCACGCAGCGTGGGGTTCATGTCGGGGTCGGGACCGCCAGCCTTTACGGCGATGGCAATCTGCTTGCCCAGCTTAGTAAATGTCTTTGCCATGTGGCCCCAGCGCTTCAGCTTGGCGGCCTTGCGGTATTCAAATGCTCTTCCCATTGGAGTAATTGTTTATTTGTTGTTGTTTGATTTGTTGCTGTTATCGTAGTTCGGCGTTGAGCTTCGACTTCAGGTTGGATATCAGCTTGTTCATTATGGCTTCTATCTGCTTGTCCTGCAAGGTGCGTTGCTCATCCTGCAGGATGAAGTTCA
>DMOO01000227.1 GCA_003456855.1 Sphaerochaeta sp. | reverse complement strand
ACTACGGCTTTGACTACCTGATCAAGATTGAGAACAGCAATGTCCGAGTCTCTGGAACAATCAGAAAGAAGTCCAGCACCTACTACAACGTCTCTGACATGGACTGCTCGCCAAACGGAGCCAATGAGGTGTCCTGCTCAAGCTCTGCAGTCAAGTTCGTCAGCACTGCACTTGCCGAGAACGCGATGCCGGCATCCCCTCTGGAGTCACAGGCATCCTCAAGCTCCGTCTCCAAGGTGAGGTTCGTCAACAACCAGACCGTTGTTGCGACGAACCCTTATGAGTTCACGAGTTTCAAGGTCGTCAATGGAGGTTCCTACACCAAGTACAAGACCTTCGGAATCTCCGTCAATGACATTGCCCGGGACGGAGCCAACTACTTCTACGTAGCCGACAACAGCAGGAGGATCGTGAGCTTCTCTGTCTCTGGATATGAGATCTCACAGCTTGGCTCCACAACGCTTGGGAATTCGATTTCAAGCATCTGCCTGAGTGGAAAGTACCTTGCAGTTCTGACTTCTGCCAACACAGTTGCTCTGTTTGAGGTGATCGAATGACAAGGGGACTCAGATTCGTTTTGATGACACTGCTGATGCTCTGCCTGATCTCCACCTTCCTGGCCTTCGGGGTCGGGAAGATGGGGTTCTCGGCGGATCTGGCGGCGGTGCAGGACATATTTCTGGGTAAGGGAAGCTTCCAGGTGAGCCTGGATTTCAGAACAATGCTCTCTGAAGAGTTCCAGATTAGAATTCCACTATCTTGTACGATAAATGGGACATCGTTTCTGGGTGAATCGGGTATTGTTCTGGTCTATTACCCATGGGCGGAGGGCCCTTTCATGGGCCTTTCCGTCTTCCAAGCAGGCTTCTCGCAGGGCTCGGACACCTTGGACAACTTCGTCAATCTGAACGAGGTGCTTCTTGGGTGGACGTTCGAGTTCGGCCCAGGGCTTTTCGTCGAGCCATGTCTTGCAATTAGGGACCCGTCAGGGACCTTCTCTGACGAGTATTCGCGTCTGAAGGGAGCTTTCCCATGCTACACGACATTCAGGGGAAGGCTTAGCTTCGGCTGGTATTTCTGGAGGTGAGTATGGGTAGAGTAAGGAAAAACTGCCGGTATCTCGGCCATGAGCTTGTGGGCTTGCTGCTTTTGGTCTCGTTTGTCTTTGTGGCTTGTAACGTCCAGTTCAAGCCATCATTCAAGGAGTCGATCACCGATGCAAGTCTCAGGTCCCACATGTCTCGGGTCATTGATGCCCAGATAGAGAACGTGAAGGAGTACCTTGACGAGGACCTGCAGACGGAGATCGACAATCTGGATGTCGGTTCCCGTGGTGGGACCAAGGGTTCTGCGATAGTCGAGAAGACCCTAGGCGAGAGCAGTGGCCGTGATTATCTGGACTTCTGCTATGCGGTGGACTTCTCGCAGGCATCGCTGGATTCCGATGCCGTACTCGATACTGCCAAGAGCATCCTTCCTGCCGATGAGTATCAGAGTCTGGTTGAGAGGGTGGACGAGGTGGAGAGGTCTATCACCCTCAAGGGAGAGGAGATTGCAAGGGCAATTCCGCTTAACCAGCAGGCTGCTTTCTACAAGGACCTGAAGACCCTAGTGACCAGGGCGATTGTCCTGCTTGTAGCCGGTATCGTCTACGCATGCTTGCCGGACCTTGTCTTCTGGGGCAAGATCAGCGCTGCCTGTGCAGTCTCTGTGGGAGCGGGCTTTCTGGCGATATCGATAATGTCTCTCTACGAGTACTACAGATTCGGCACCGGTGAGGACAAGACCTTCGAGGAGTGGTTCAAGGAGCTCTTGGAGGTCCCGAAGGCGGACTTTGCCTTGACTGCCACGGTAACCGCAATAACGGAGGCCATGGGAGTGAGTCCTGTGGTCACCGGAATAATCATCTGCATCTTCGCACTCTACAACATAGTGAGCCTGGTGAGGACCATGCAGAAGACGTACAACTTCAATGCTTAACCGTACATTCCCCATTGCCTCTTCGGTGATACTGGGGCGCACCTGAGGCGATGGGGGATTCTTGACAGAGTAATCAAAAAATGGTAACTTTAATATGATTTATGAAGTTAAGATGACTAGAATGGCATTGAAGGGTGCAACAAACTTGCCGTCGCGATCTCAAGAAGTATCAGCACGACTTCTTTGTGACATAAGAGATTTTGGACCTGTTCAACCAAAATATAGTCATTTCAGTAAACTTGGAGATTGTTATTACCATTGTCATCTCGGTTATCACTGGGTTGCATGTTGGCGACAAATGAAAAAAGGATTTTTTGTAGAGGTCTATTATGTTGGTTCACGTGAATCTGCTCAATACTGATGGATTCAAGGTGGAAGGGACAATTCCTGAAAGTGTTCTTTCTTATCTTAAAACTGAATTTGGCTCCTCGAATGTTAAAATAGAAGAAGACCTTGTAGATCCATTCGATACTGAGTGGTTCAAGGAGACTTCAAGTCGTCTGACCCCAGGATCCAACCTTAAATTCTATAGAAAACAGAACAGAATGACTCAGCAGGAGCTAGCTGAAAGACTCGGTACTACAAAGCAGGCTGTCTGTGCAATGGAGCATGACTCAAGACCAATCAGCAAGCGAACCGCAAAGATTCTCGCAGGTCTCTTTGCAACATCACCTGCGAGATTCATCTAGCACATTTCAACTAAGGAGAGAAACTATACCTATTTCTCTGGGATGCAATTGTCTTGATGATGGTCTATTATGAGGATAATAACAATAAAATTCCATTATCTAGCGATATAAATGACATTGAAAAATCAAAAGGTATGCTCTCCTACGTTCTTGCAGATACCAATCAAAGGCGAAAGACCTTTGACAACAAAGCCGTGAAAAAGACCCTCTCAATTCCTTCCTGGCTGAACACCAAAGCGCTTAAGGCAGGACTGAACTTCTCACAGGTTCTTCAAGAGGCTCTGATTGAACGATTATCTTAAATATACAAGTCAATTTGCATCTCAAAAATCCCGCGCATGCATCATATATTATAACTAATATTTTAATTAAATATAGTTGACTGCACAAACAAGCTGGCCTTAGAATTCTAATAGGCATTGTATTACTTTTAGTGGGGATAATACTATGCTGACACTGAAAGGTTGGGAAGAGAACTATGCGCAAGTACTGTGTCACTATTTGTGTGACACTTGCTGTTCTTTCATTAAGAGTACTCGATTGCGTTGTGAGGGCTGCTAAAGCCTCGCTTTTCTTTGTTCTGCACATCAATTCAAATAATGATTACTCGATTCTCAATGCTTATGAGTCTGATTCGGAAAGCCATTGTTCCTCATTGGTTATCTCCGATTCGTTT
>DMOO01000088.1 GCA_003456855.1 Sphaerochaeta sp. | reverse complement strand
CTTCCGGAGGAGCCTGGAGTGCTGCTCCAGAAGGGCGACTTCAACAACGAAGGAGACCTTGATGTCCTTTCCGAGCACATCTCTGTGCGCATCGAGGCAGGCGTAATGATCGTCAAATGCAACGATGGGGATAAGAAAGAGTATCGATTGCCTATTTCTGAAGTATCATCATTGATTCTTAATGCAAAACAGACAATTGAGCTATTCTGTGGTGAAGATCTTTATAGAATAAGGCTCAAGCCAGAGGCTTGTTCCCTCAAATACCAAGAATATTACCTCGCATACAGCAAGAGAAAAGCAAATAAGGAGGCTGAAGTATGAACTTCATCCACGGCGCCCATGATTTCACCATCGTTATCCATCTGTGCATCATTTCATGTGCACTGCTTATTGGATCAACCTTGAGGTCCAAGATCGGATTTCTCAGGAAGTATCTGATCCCGGCACCTATGATTGGTGGACTGTTTCTGCTCCTTTTCTACAACTATGCTGCAGAGTACCTCAATCTGGCCTCCGGAAGGGACTTCCTTGAGGAGTTGATGTTCCATCTGCTTAACATCTCCTTCATAGCTATGCAGCTCAGAATCCCTGCAAAGAAGGAGAAATCGCAGAGAAAGGGTGCCATCTGGTCAAACGTGACGGCTCTTCTTGCCGAATATGGCCTGCAGTGCTGCCTTGGTCTTCTTGCAGCCGCTCTGCTTCTGAAGAAGTTCCTGCCTGGCTCCGGGGTGGCAATCGGACTCACCCTCTGCCTCGGCTTCGAGCTCGGACCTGGACAGGCCCAGTCAATGGCCCAGGTTTGGGAAGGCGCTCCTTACAACGTCGTCAATGCAAGTGACGTAGGTCTTACGATGGCCGCGATAGGCTTCATCGTTGGTTCTGTGATCGGAGTCATCCTGATCAACCGCGCAGCCAAGAAGGGCTGGCTCAGTGCCGAATATGTCGAGAAGCTCAGAAACCGCAAGGCTGGAAACGGCTTCTTCAAGACAAAGGAGGAGAGGGTGGCCTCAAGCTTCCAGACAACTGCAAGCGAGTCCATGGACACCTTCACACTCCATCTGGCGCTGATTCTGTTCACCTATCTGATCAGCTTCCTTATTCTTGCAGGCCTTGAGTGGATTGTGGCCACCTTCATCGGCGGAAAGGTCCTTGAGGCCATCGAGGGTCTCTGGGGAATCAATTTCGTGTTCAGCTCACTCTGTGCAATCGTTGTCCGCAAGGTTCTGATAGCAGCCCATGCGGAGCATGTCATCGACAACCAGACCTGCAACAGAATCGATGGTATCGCAGTTGACTTCACCGTTGCAGCCTGCCTTGGAGCGATCGAGATCGCCGCAATCAGACAGTACCTTGTACCGATCATCGTCCTGACCGCAATCGGAATCTTCATCACCTGCTTCCTTACCCCATGGTTCTGCTCAAGACTCTTCAAGGACTATTCCTTCATGAGGTTCCTGATGATCTTCGGAACAGCCAATGGAACACTTCCTACAGCTCTTTCTCTGCTGAGGGTTGTCGACCCTGAGTTCGAGACCCCTGTTGCACAGGAGTACGTGAACTCCACCGGTGTGATGTTCATCTTCGCGCTTCCGATCCTGGCTCTGGTCAACTGGCCGGCGAAGGGGAAGGTGTGGCCGTTCATCGCCATCACCGCAGCCTATGTGCTGATCTCCTTCATCCTGTACCTGAAGCTTGCAGGAAAGAAGGCCTTTGCGAAGGGCGGCTACTTCTACATGGACCAGAATCCAAAGGAAGGCTGAGAATATCTGAGATTTATTGACAATGATGGTGCATTTTCGTATCATCTAAGTCACTTGGGGCTGTAGCTCACCTGTGTAGTTTTTTTGTTGCAAATCATTTATATATAATAATTTATTTTGACTGGTAACAGGGTGGTAACATTTTTTATTATGTTATCACCCTTTTTTAGTCCATATTTCTCACTTTTTACCCCTTTTTTCCATATCAGCCGGCAGGCAGGTTTTATATTAATGGTGTAGAATAAGATGTAATTATAGCGGAGTAAATGAATTATGGTAAGGGAATACAAAAAGAACACAGGCACAAGGAAGGAACCCAAGATTGAGACCTTCTGGGAATATCAAGTAAGGTATATTGATGAGGATGGTGCTGTTAGACAAAAGAAGGCAAGGAACTTCAAAAGTGAGAGGGAATGTAGAAGAAATATGAATAGTTTCCTTGCTTCTAAAGGGGGTAATACAAAGAGAGAAGGTGTCAATTTTCAGTTTCTCTTTGAGGAATACAAAAGGAACACTTGGGTTAATAATAGTCCCTCTACAATCAAGACAGATAACTATATCTTCAACTATCACATACTCCCATATTTCAAGAATTACCTAGTTCCCCAAATTAAGATAGTGAGATTATTATACATGATAAAATATAGATGCTGCTTATTTCTTTTTTCCACTGAAAAAGAAATAATGTATGTCTAGAATATAAACCAGGACAATCAAAAGTGAGTATGATCTATAGCTGGTCAAATGGATCTGATACTGAATTTAATTTGAACCAGACCCCTTCAATTTGAAGGTAGAAAATTTCGTTTGGTTTCACCTGGCAGACAATAAATCCCTCGGCTTTTCCATCCTCATAGATTTCGGCATCCAATTGTTCATCCATAGACACAATACTTGTGATTCTGGTTCTGTTGAAATCTTTATCTACAACATAGAAATTGCTGTAATCAATTTTAACAGGGTCATCATTTCCAGTCAGATCCTTGTTGTTTCTAACATAAACATAAACAAGAGCATATTCTTTATTTGTCTCAGGATCAGAGTTGAACATATTGAAATTCTTTACAATCAGATTTGCTTGAGTCCCTCTAATGACTCCTGATATTGCAACGTCCACTTCTGCAATAGCTTTGTCTGTCCACATGTCATGGATAGTAACCGTACTATATCCATCCAGTGTTGGAATTGGATCCTTTCGAGTTCCCGCATGTGTTGATTTCTTGAAATCATCGATGCTTAGAGAGAAAGCCGAAAAACAAACAAGAATAAAAATAAGAATTATGATTCCTTTCTTCATATCCGCCTCATATTACGTTTGTATGTCTATTGTAACATGACTTATTTCAACTCTTTATTATTTGTTTCATTGAAGTAGTGTATAATACTCCTTAAGGATCAAAGAAAAAAAGCAAAGCCGAAGCTTTGCTTTTCCTGTCAATACAGGGCCTTGAAAAGGCATTTAATCTTTCGATTTGTTTTAACTTGACTGTGCTAAAGTCAATTCATCTAACATGAAGGATAGCACAGGCGTTTCTGGAATGCAATGGAAAAGGGGAGTATTCAAATGAGCGGAGACTTGAAATATAACATCGGTCTGGACATCGGAACCAACAGTCTTGGATGGGCAGTTGCAGACTCAGAAGGGACAATCCTTACGCATAAAAAACGACCTATGAGTGGAACAGTTCTCATTCAGGATGCTGGAAAGACCGCCGCTGAGAGGAGGGGATTCAGATCCAGCAGGAGAAGGCTTGCAAGACGAAGACAGCGCATCAAATGGCTACAGGATCTTATGGCTCCAATGTTCGAGAAGGAGGATCCTCAGTTCTTCCAGAGGCTCAAATACTCCTATGTGGCCAGAGGAGATGAAACATGCGAGGTTGATCCAGGCCTTCTCTTTGACAACTCGTATTACAAGACCCATGAGTTTCATGAGGCGTTCCATACCATATACCATCTGAGAAAAAGCCTGACGGTGATTGACGCCCCTATGGACCCGAGACTGGTGTATCTTGCTATCCATCACATTATCAAGTACAGAGGCAATTTCCTGTATGAAGGTCAGGACATCAGCATTAGGAACCTCAACCTCAGGGATTCCATCGGTGCGATGATTGAGGCGATGGATCTGCAGATCTCAGAAGAGGATGAGGATGACCTTGTCTCCTCGATTGAGTCGGCGATCACCAACATGCACAAAAGGAAGGCGGAGCGTAGAGATGACATTGCGGAGATGATGATGGAGTATTCTCCAGAGTCTGTGGAGAAGCCCAGGAACTGGGCAAAGGCCATTGCATCGCTTGTCATGGGGTATTCTGCCGACATCTCTGTGCTGTTCGGGACCGAGGAGAAGAAGGTCTCGTTCGCAGACGAGAAATACATCGAGGCAGAGGATCTTCTTGACGATGAGCAGGTGTTCCAGTTCGAGTCCATACAGAAGGTCTACTCCGGCCAGGTGCTCTCCACGATCCTTTCTGGCAAGGTCTCCACAATCTCGGATGCATACATAGCTTTGTATGATGCACATCACAAGGATCTCGTGGTTCTGAAGAAAGTCCTGAAAAGACATTCATCGGATGAGACCTATGACAGAATCATGAACAACAGGTCAAAGAACTCCAAAAGCTATGCGATGTACATTGATACAACTAGAAAGTGCTCCAACAAGGATCTGTGTGATGCAATCCGAAAAGAGCTGCTGAAGATGCCACAGGACGATGATGTAAAATACTGTCTCTCAAGGATAGAGGAGGAGCAGTTCCTTTTAAAGCCGAGGAACAACAACAACGGTGCGATACCGAACCAGCTCCACTGCGAGGAGCTTGCAGAGATTCTGGACAGGCAGGCAAAG
>DMOO01000143.1 GCA_003456855.1 Sphaerochaeta sp. | reverse complement strand
TGTACATGTTCGGGATCATGAGGAGAAGACCCTGTGATGCTGTGTAGGTGGTGGTAAGAGCACCGGCTCCGAGAGAACCGTGAACTGCTCCAGCTGCACCGGCCTCAGACTGCATCTCAACAACCTTGACCTTTGTACCGAAGATGTTCTTCAGACCATTTGCACTCCACTGGTCGACCAGGTCGGCCATTGGGCTGGATGGTGTGATCGGGTAGATAGCGGCAACTTCAGAGAATGCATAGCTTACGTGTGCAGCTGCGTTGTTGCCGTCCATGGATTTCATTTTTCTCACCATGAAGAGCCTCCTTGAAATAATTGGCCGCAAAATGCGGCGAATCGTAAACCTTTTAATGTTTTTCTGATTCAATTCTTAGCAGACGGACACACTGGCACATGCCAAATGCCCGCCATGTAGCCATTATCAAGGATAAACTGAAATAAATATTATTACAAGTAACTTATAACTTGTCCAAACCAATTAGATAGGTTTCGAAGCTGTCGACTCTGCAGGCCTTGGGCTTGAGGGTCTTGGCCTTCTTGAACATCTTCCTCATGGTCAGGAGAAGCTGCTGCTGGCCGCCGCCCTGGAAGATCTTTATGACCAGATTCCCATGCTGCTTCAGCTGCTCCTGGGCAAGGATCACGACCTGCTCGGCAAGCCATTCGCTTCTTGAGGTGTCGACTGTTCTGTTGCCTGTTGTCATTGGGGCAGCATCACTAATGATGGCGTCAAATGGGCCATGTGATGTTAATTTTGCACGAATCTCTTTGGAGAAGGCATCGCCTACATAGGCTGTGACTGTTGGTGGAACAGGGTTGAGATTAAGCGGATTCAGGTCCACGCTGATGATCTGACCCTTTCCCTTGAGGAGCATCCTGTGGGTGTACAGGGTCCAGCTTCCAGGAGCTGCGCCGACGTCAAGTACGGTGTCGCCGGGCTTGATTATGTTGTTCGTCTGCTGGATCTCCTCGAGCTTGTAGACGCTGCGGGCAGGATAGCCCTCGCGATGGGCGCGCTGTGTGTAGGAATCTGCCGTGTCTCTTCTGCTTGTTGCCATCAGAGGTTCTCCTTCCAGATCTTTATCGGGTTCAGCCTGAACCTGACCATGACGTAGATCCATGCGATCAGGATGCAGGACAGGTGGATGAGATGTGCAACCCCATTCCTCACGCCGTACACCTGGGAGAAGACCTCGATGAGGATGTAGAGCATGACGGCAAAAGGCATCTTGATAGGGATGACGAAGAACAGCAGAAGCCTTGCGTTGGGGAAGATCACCGCGCAGAGGAAGAGCAGGGCGTAGATCGAGCCCGAGGCTCCCATGATTGCCACGTTGGTCACTCCCTGAAGCAGATAGAAGAGGTAGCTGACCACTCCTCCGAGTATTCCGCAGAGGAAGTAGAACAGCAGGAACTCCCTGGTTCCAAGCGACCTCTCAAGGGTTCTGCCGAACATTATCAGGGCGAACATGTTGAAGAACAGGTGCCACATGCTGCCGTGGACGAACATGTAGGTCACGAACTGCCAGATCCAGCCTCTGTTGACGAAGGAGGGGACCAGACTGATCCAGTAGACCAGAGGAAGGCTCTTGAAGGCGATGTTGGTGTAGTTTGTCAGCATGAACACCAACACATTGATGAGCACAATGTAAATGCATGCGTTCGAATATGTGTACTTGAACTTCTTGTTCAGAAAAGAATCTTTCATCATCGCTACAAAGATATTGGTTAACAGCCCAAAGAGTCAACTTGTTAAAAAGAAAGCGCCCGACCGGGCGCTCTCAATTGGCATTGTGAGGAACATCAAAGACCAAGCTGCTTAAGGATGGTGATGATGTATGGTCTCTTCTCTCTTCGTGCATACTCCATGACGTTGTGACCCTGCCAGTCGCAGATTGTGATGTCTGCGCCGCTGTTGATCAGCTGTGAGAATATTCTTGTGTTCTCGTTCTGAAGAACCGCCATGATGAGAGGAGTCTCGCCAAGGTAGTTTCTTGCGTTGATGTCAGCGCCAGCCTCGACCAGGGCCTCGATGACCTTTGGGTTTGAGCACTTGTTGGCTGCAAGGTGAAGTGCATTTGATCTGTACTTCGGCTCAACGGCGAAGAGGTCTGCTCCATCCTTGAGGAGGGCCTTGAGGACGACAACATGGGTGTTGTACTGTGCTGCTAGCATCAGAGGAGTGAGTCCCCATTCGTTTGTGCAGTTGACATCAGCACCCTGCTTGATAAGAAGATTGATCTCGTTTGCCTTGGATGATGAAACTGCGGCAGCAAGGAGCTTCTTGTTAAGGGTTTTTTGCTTATTTGTCATACTATTTTTTCCTTATTTGTTTTTCCAAAGTAAAATATTTAAGCAAATTATTTCAGAAAATTGGCATTATGTAAAGATTTCGACCTTCCATATTTAGTCAAAAAAACTTTATTTGTTCACCTCAATGGATTATAATGACACAAAATCGTCCTTTGCATAGCCTTTGCAGGGATCCGGGAGAGCAGACATGATTCCTTATGACATCATCAAGAGAATTCCCAAAGTGGAACTCCATGACCATCTTGATGGCGGACTCAGACCTCAGACGGTCATAGACCTTGCGGAAAAGTATGACGTCTCAATCCCATCGAAGGATCCGGTCGAGCTGAAGGAATGGTTTGTGAAGGGCTGCAAGCTCAAGAGCCTTCCTCTCTACCTGGAGACCTTCGCCGTCACGACCTCTGTGATGCAGACGGAGGAGGCCCTAAGGCGTGTTGCCTACGAGGCCGTCCTGGATTGGAGGGAGCAGAACATCGTCTATGGCGAGATGAGGTTCTCCCCGATTCTCCACACTGCAAAGGGACTTTCAATGGACAGCGTGGTAAGTGCCGTGCTTGCAGGAATGGAGCAGGGCAGACGCGAGACAGGAATCCACTTCGGTGTGATTCTATGCGCAATGCGAAACCAGAGTCCGAACATCAGCCTTGAGATCGCCAAGCTTGCCGTGGCCTACAGGGATCGCGGAGTTGTGGGCTTCGACCTTGCCGGCGACGAGAAGGGCAACCCACCAAAGGCCCACATCGAGGCCTTCCAGTATATAAGGAACAAAAACTTCAATATAACAATACATGCAGGCGAGGCCTTCGGTCTCGATTCGATCTGGCAGGCTCTGCAGATCTGCGGTGCCCACAGAATCGGACATGGCACAAGGCTTGTGGACGACATGACCCTTGACGGGGTGAAGATAGAGCAGATGGGGGACCTTGCCCACTTTGTGCAGGACAGGAGAATCCCTCTGGAGATGTGCCTTACAAGCAACATCGGAACCGGAGCCGCCGCATCCTACGGCACACATCCCTTCATCGTCTTCTTCAGGAACCACTTCAGAGTCATGCTCTGCACCGACAACCGCCTGATGAGCGATACCGACATGACCAAGGAGATGTCAATTGCGGCCGATACCTTTGGCCTTTCCTTGAAGGATTTGGAGAGAATCAGCGTAAATGCCATGAAGAGTGCTTTCATTCACCATGACGAAAAGCTTATAATCATATATGATATAATCAAAAAGCAGTGCGCCGATCTCAGAAAGGAATATGGATATTCGGACTGGAACTGATAGTGGAAGCTTTTGAATGAATAACGAAGGAAGGAAAATCTGGTTCCACATTTTGAACATTGTCCTCATTGTTGCCTCCTTGTTCGCCTTGGTGTTTGTGTACATATACAACACCAACCTCGATGGCAGACAGTTCAACGACAAGGAATCCTCAGTCGTCTTGATTGAGGATGGCTGGACAAAGTTGAACGAGGATGGGACATTCTCTGATTTCCATGAATTCGGCAAGAAGCTTGACCTTGACAGCATTGTTCTCAGCAGGATCTTCGTCTTTGACCAGAATGAGTTCATTAGGGACACATTGAGCTTCTTCTCAAGCTACTGCGCCGTTGAGGTCTACCAGGACGGGGCGCTTATATATGCATTCAGCAGCCAGGAGGACATCGACAACAGAATCCTCCCGGGTCTTTTCAGCGTGAATGCAGTCCTTGACGTTCTTCCGGGAGAGGCTTCCGAGGTTTCCATCAGGCTTTCATCCTACCTTGGGATCACCGTCAACCCGATCTA
>DMOO01000121.1 GCA_003456855.1 Sphaerochaeta sp. | reverse complement strand
TCGGATGGGCAAAGGCCAACGGACAGAGGGCATGACTTTCAGCGGTTTCATAAAGTCAGACCTAGTCAACTATCCCGGAATGATTGCATCCACAGTGTTCACCTGTGGATGCAATTTTCGTTGTCCCTACTGCCACAACCCTGAGTTCGTGGTGATGGGCTCCGATGAGACCTATTTCGGCGAGGTCTACACCGAGGACGATATACTTGCCTATCTGAAGAAGAGGGGAGCCTTCCTGGACGCACTTGTGATCTCCGGTGGCGAACCTACGCTGCACCAGGAGCTTCCGGAGTTCATGAGGAAGGTCAAGGAGCTGGGGCTGAAGATCAAACTTGACACCAACGGCAGCAGACCTGAGGTCCTGAAGGATTTCATAGACCAGAATCTGATCGACTACGTTGCAATGGACGTCAAGGCCCCGGTGGACAAGTACCATCTTCTTGGCTTCAAGGACACGGACAGCATCAAAGCGTCCATTGATATCCTTGAAAGCTCAAACGTTGACCATGAGTTCAGGACAACCTGCCCGAGGATCCTTCTTGAAGAGGAGGACTTCCCCAAGATGGCTGAGCTTGTGGGGAAAAGGACCAAGTGGTACTTCCAGACCTTCAATCCGGCAAAGACGCTGGACCCGGCCTACAACAACGTGTCCTCATACTCCAGAGAGGAGCTTGAGGCAATCATCAAGAAATACAATCTTACCAATGCAGGGGTCCGGTAACGGACCCTTTTCTTCAGCACAGTTTTCTCAAAGCCTAGTTTTCTTTTGCGTATTGCACTGCGTATTGGAATATCTTCAGAGCCGTATCTGTATCCATGAAGTCGTTCATGTTCTGGGCTTTATCCATATACTTGACGTATGCGGCTTCCGGATGGAACTGCAATCCTAAGGCGAACTCCTTATCTGTTCTCTCGATTGCCTCGACCATAGTGATTCCGCATGTCTCAGTCGTTGCAGAGACAATGAGGTTCGTCCTTCACCTGTGGAATCAGGTAAAGGGATGTGCTGATATCCTCTCCGCCTGTGAAGATGACAAGGTCTATGTCTTCGAGAACCTCTTCGGCGTTGGAATTCTTCCAGCCGTTCTGGCGAACAAGGGCAGCGGTGGAAGGCTCAAGAGATCTGTATTCATCCACTCCTGAGATCAGTGTCCCGTTACTGTCATATTCGAGGTCGTAGGAAACAACATGGTCCAGTACTATACATTTTGCACCACTGGCCTCCATGGCACGTTCAACGTTGGTGCAGAGCTCTGAATCGGTGTCCTTCCTATAGGCAATGCCTACCAGTACTGAATCCTGGTCTTCATTGGTTGTTGTGCAACTTGCAAGAAGCAGAATCGGAACAATAACTACAATGGCATTGAAAAAATATCCATATACAAGTAGTATTCAGGCAACAATATATTTTGCAAGGGACTGAGTATGAGCAAGAAACTTTTCATCTTCGACGTAGGCGGTGTGGTTATCCACGATACCCCGATAATCGAGGAGTTCTGCGAAAAGTACAAACTGGACTTTGATGATGTGTTTGCAGGCTGGATTGCCTACAACAAACCCATGATGGACGGATTCCTTGGTCCTGAGGCTCTGTATTCGATGCTTGAGCACAAGTATGGCATCAACCTCAACGGTGACGACATCCTTGTCAGCTGCTACCATCCAGAGGCTAACGCTCCTGTCAAGGCACTGATTGCAGAGCTTAGGGCAAAGGGCTACAGAGTCGTAACGGGATCTAACACATACTACGGCCACTGGGATTACCTTAAGGCCATGGACCCAAGCCCGATCGACGGGTTCGACAAGCTCTATGCATCACATGAGATGCACCTTTCAAAGCCGGACAGACAGTTCTACGAATACATAATGAAGGCCGAGGGCGTTAAGCCTGAGGAGACCATACATATCGATGACAGCCAGAGAAACCTTGAAGGTGCACAGGCTGCAGGGATAACGACATTCTGGTACCATGAGAACAACGATGAACTCAGAGCCTTTTTGGAGCCATATCTAAGATGAAGACTAAGACACTGAAATTCGGGGGAAGCTCACTTGCTGACTCCGCACAGTTTAGAAAGGTTTCACGCATAATACACGAGCAGACCGGAAGGGTCTATGTTGTAGCCTCCGCCCCTGGAAAGAGGAACAGAGAGGATACAAAGGTCACTGACATGCTCTATGACTGCTATGAGCTTGCAAAGGCCGGAAAGGATTTCGGCCCGAGGCTCTCTGAGATACAGACGCGCTTCAGTGACATTGCCAAGGACCTTGGTGCGGATTTCGACTGCGCAGCTGAATTCGAGACAATAAGAAAGCATCTTTCCTCTGGTCCAGAACGTGACTACATGGCAAGCCGTGGCGAGTACCTCAACTCAAAGCTTCTGGCTTCATCGCTAGGCTTTGACTTTGTGGATCCGGCCACCTGCGTATTCTTCAACGCTGACGGTACTCTCAACGCCACCAAGACAAACGAGGTCCTTGGAAAGGCTCTTGAGGGAACAGACAAGGCAGTAGTGGCAGGCTTCTACGGGCTTGGCTCAGAAGGACACATAAAGACCTTCTCTCGTGGAGGTTCCGATGTCACTGGTGCCATAGTCGCAAGAGCCTCGAAGTCCGATGTCTATGAGAACTGGACCGATGTCTCCGG
>DMOO01000129.1 GCA_003456855.1 Sphaerochaeta sp. | reverse complement strand
GGGTATACACACCCGGCCTTCTTTGTGATATAGTTCTTCGTTGGAAAATGCGTGTTGATACATGCATGACATGCATCGGGATATGTGCATGAATACTTTAGATTTATGAGGCATTGAAATGTTCAACAGACAGGAAGCCAAGTCAAGGGCCAAGGTGTCCATGAGGGCTAACTATTGGAAGACGGTTCTGGTTGCATTCGTTCTTTTTGCAATCATCGGATCAGGTGCTGCAACGTTCAACAGCAGTGCAAGTACTGGAATCGGCAACTACGAGGCAAAGTACGATGTTGAGTTCGAGGATGAGAATCCAAGCAAGTTGGAGGTCTTCATCGACTCTCTGGGAAGGGGTCTTTTCTTCGCCCTTTTCTTCGCGATTCTTTCCGTTCTGGTGTTCGGAAGCCTGTTCGCATTTGCCCTGGACATCTTCGTGTTCAATCCGCTTGAGGTGGGTTGCCGCAAGTTCATGCTGGACAACACAGAGGTTCCTGCAGGTCTGATGAACCTGCTCTACGGCTTTGACCATGACTACATGAGAAACGTGAAGGCAATCTTCCGCCGTGATTTGTATCTGTTTCTCTGGTCTCTGCTCTTCATCATCCCTGGCATCGTCAAACACTACTCATACCTCTGCGTCCCATACCTGATCATCGAGCATCCTGAGATGAACGGAAAGCAGGCTATCGAGGAGTCCAGAAGAATGATGAACGGCCATAAGATGGAGGCCTTCATCCTTGATCTGAGCTTCATCCTCTGGCTCATTGCATCAGCTTTGACACTGGGCATAGTCGGTGTTCTCTATGTGAACCCATACATGGCCGGAGCACATGCCGAGTTCTACAAGCAGATCAAGATTGAGGGTTGATCTTTAGTCTGGTTATATTTTTGAGAGTTATGTTTTTTGATGGGAGTCACTGAAAGGTGGCTCTTATTTTTTTATTAGGGATGGTTGGAATCTGTGCTATAATCTTATCCTGAAGCATAGGCATTTTCATGGAGGGCATTATGGTCAAGAGTATTCAACCAGAGATAAGAAGCGAGATGGCGTCCTGTGCCCTGTGCCATGATGCACCCTGCAGCGGTGCCTGCAGCGCCTTCAAGATCGGGAGATTCATGCAGGCCCTGAGGCTGGACAACCTGGACTATGCCGTGTCGATGCTTCCTTCTCCCGGCTCCTGCCCGGACCTGTCCATGCAGCTTTCAGAGGCCAGGCAAGTTTGTCCAATGAATGTGGACATCCCAAAGATTGTATCCTATTTCTCTGCTATAAGATCAGAATTCGAAGGTGTTCTGAACTATAGAGACGTCGATTTGTCATGCGATATCTGTGGTGTAAAGCTGGAGAACCCTTTCCTGCTTTCATCCTCCGTTGTCTGCAGCACCTATGAGATGTGCGCCAGGGCCTTCGAGATGGGCTGGGCGGGGATCAGCTTCAAGACCATCTGCCTGATGGACATCCACGAGGCGTCACCGAGGTTCTCGGCCATCAAGTCATCAGAGGGGCAGTGGAACGGCTTCAAGAACATCGAGCAGCTTTCGGACCACAGTCTTGAGGAGAACATGGACATCTTCAGGGCCCTGAAAAGAAATTATCCGTCAAAGGTCATCGTGGCATCCATCATGGGACGTAACGAGGAGGAGTGGACCTATCTTTCAAGGAAGGTCACTGAGGCCGGTGCGGATGTCATCGAGCTGAACTTCTCCTGCCCGAACATGGAGGCCAAGGGGACAGGAAGTGATGTCGGACAGGACCCTGATGCCTGCCGCCGCTATGTCGCCGCAGCTAGGAAGGGTAGCAAGTTGCCGATCCTTGCCAAGATGACTCCTAACATAACTGACATCAGAGTACCTGCAAGGGCCTCGATAGAGGGTGGGGCAGACGGAATCGCCGCCATCAACACGATAAAGTCCATCACCGGTGTAAACATCGACACACTTGTAGGTCTGCCTTCCGTCCATGGAAAGACAATGGTCGGAGGCTACTCCGGTGCCGCCGTGAAGCCGATTGCCCTTCGGTTCATGTCCGAGCTCGCAGCAGATCCAATGTTGGCAGGGAAGCACCTGAGTGGAATGGGTGGTGTCTACAGCTGGCGTGACGCCCTGGAGTTCATCCTTCTTGGTGCATCAAGCATCCAGGTGACCACCTCTGTCATGGAGTACGGCTACAGGATAATCGAGGACCTTGTCTCCGGTCTTCAGATCTACATGGCGCAGAGGAACTACAAGTCTGTCTCAGAGCTTGTGGGTCTTGCCGTGGGCTCTGTTGTGGAGAACGATGAGGTGGAGCGTGACACCGTGGTCTTCCCTATGATCGACAAGGAGAGGTGCATTGGCTGCGGCCGCTGCTACATAAGCTGCCGTGACGGAGGCCATCAGGCTTTGGAGTGGGATTCTCTGGAGAGGATCGTGAAACTCAACGGAAAGAAGTGCGTGGGTTGTCAGCTCTGTGCACTGGTCTGTCCTGCAGAGGCGATTCTGCCGAGCAAGAGAATAAACAGGGCTAAGGCTTAATATTTAATTTATCTCAATCGAAGAGGCTCGCCTGTGGCGGGTAGATGGACCTGACCTTGACGACCATGCCGTCCTCTGCCTTCATGAAGCAGGCGAGCTCAGGCTTGAAGACATCACTTCCGGGCTTCTTCACATCGCACTTGCAGGCGCCGCAGAAGCCTCTGCCTCCGCAGGGGCTGTTGAAGTGTATGTATCGCTTTATCACCGTAAGGAGCTCCTCGCCGCTTCTGAAGGGGCATTCTATTGTCTTCTGGCCGTCTGTTATTGTTATTGTCATGATTTGATGGTATTACACTTTGGTAGGGGCTTTCAATCGTTTTTGGTTGGCAGCCTTCGTTTGTATTGAATATGGATTCAATAACATGGTATAAATATGTAAATATTATGTTCTGGAGGCTTATATGGGATTTGGAATTGCATATAAGATACTGAAATCTCATTTGGTAGGCGGCAATATGGTTGCAGGTGAGAGCATCGACGTGAAGATCGACCAGACCCTCACCCAGGATGCGACTGGCACTATGGCATATCTTCAGTTCGAGTCCCTCGGTCTGGACCACATCAGAAACGAGCTTGCAGTGAGCTATGTCGACCACAACACAGTCCAGGTGGGTTTCGAGAACGCCGATGACCACAGATACCTCCAGTCTGTTGCAGAGGCCAAGGGGATAGTATTCTCCAGACCTGGCAACGGAATCTGCCATCAGGTGCACCTCGAGTGCTTCGGAGCCCCGGGGAAGACCTTGATCGGCTCGGACTCCCATACACCTACAGGTGGTGGAATCGGAATGATCGCGATGGGTGCAGGTGGCCTTGATGTCGCCCTTGCAATGGCAGGCGTACCGTTCTCCATCATCTGCCCGAAGGTCATCGAGATCCGCCTCACAGGCAAGCTCAGACCTTTCTGCACCACCAAGGACGTCATTCTGACCGTTCTGGAGCACTTCGGTGTGAAGGGCAACGTCAATACAGTGTTCGAGTATACTGGCCCGGGTGTTGCCACCTTGAGCATCCCTGAGAGGGCCACCATCTGCAACATGGGGGCAGAGTGCGGAGTCACCACATCGCTCTTCCCGTCAGATGAGGCAACAAAGGCATTCCTTAAGGCACAGGGCAGGGAGAAGGACTATGCTCCGCTTTGCGCCGACGACGATGCAACCTACGACGGGCTCTTCGAGATTGATCTTTCTTCAGTTGTTCCGATGGTTGCCTGTCCGCATTCACCTGGCAATGTGAAGAAGGTCAGCGAGCTTGCTGGACTTCCTGTGAACCAGATAGCCATCGGCTCCTGCACGAACAGCTCCTATGCCGATCTGTACAAAGTCGGTAAGATACTCTCCGGCCATTCTCTTGCCTCCGGTGTGTCTTTGGGTGTTGCACCTGGCTCACGTGAGGTCCTTGAGATGATAGCCTCAGATGGCACTTTGGCATCGCTGCTTGCCTTTGGCGCAAGGGTGCTTGAGAGCGCCTGCGGCTTCTGCATCGGAAACCATTTCTCACCGAACTCAGGTGGAGTCAGCCTGAGGACGAACAACAGGAACTTCGAGGCCAGAAGCGGAACCAAGGATGCACAGGTATACCTGGTGAGCCCTGAGACAGCGGCCGTAAGCGCCATAACCGGAGTGCTCACAGACCCGTCCACCTTCGGACTGCCTGAAATCGTAGTTCCTACGGTTTCTGCCTTCCTTCGCAATGATAATATGTTCATATTTCCGAATTCGGATGCTAAGAACGTCGAAATTCTTCGTGGTCCGAACATCGGAGAGCCACCTGCATGCTCACCGCTTCTGCCTTCGATCAAGGGCTGCGTGACGCTGAAGGTGGGGGACAAGATCACAACCGACCACATCATGCCGGCCGGTGCAAGGCTCAAGTACCGCTCCAACATCCCGAAGTACAGCACCTTCGTATTCGAGCCTGTTGACCCTGAATTCAGTTCAAAGGCTGCTTTGAACAGGGACGAGGGCATCGCCAACATAATCGTCGCAGGCCAGAGCTACGGCCAGGGCTCCTCACGTGAGCACGCTGCTATCTGCCCGATGTATCTTGGAGTGAAGGCCATCATGGCCCAGTCCATCGAGAGGATCCATCAGGCCAATCTCTGCAACTTCGGCATCCTGCCGCTGACGTTCAAGGACGCTGCGGACTACGACAGGATAGAGCAGGGTGATGAGCTTGAGATCTCTGATGCCATTGCGCAGGTCAAGGCCGGCTGTGATGTCACCGTCCGCAATATTACCAAGGGCTACAGCTTCAAGATGGACCTGGATGTCAGCGAGCTTCAGAGAAGCATGCTGATCGCTGGTGGAAGACTGAACCAGATCAAGGAGACGTTATGACTGATTTCACAAAAGTTGTTTACATAGAGGGTGACGGAGTAGGCTCTGAGATCACACCGGTCATGAGAGCTGTGCTTAACGCTGCCATGGACAAGGCCTATGGCGGAGCCAAGGCAATAGCCTGGGAAGAGGCCTATGCCGGTGGCAAGGCTGAGATGCTCTTCGGCACAAACCTGCCCGAGTCCACCTTGAAGAGGATCAAGGAGGTAGGCCTTGCAATCAAGGGACCTCTGATGACTCCAGTCGGAAAGGGTGCTAGAAGCATCAACGTCGCTCTGAGACAGACTCTGGACCTGTACGTCTGCCAGAGACCTGTGAGGTACTTCACCGGAGTACCTTCACCTGTGCGCCATCCTGAGAAGGTCGACATGGTCGTCTTCCGTGAGAACACTGAGGACATCTACGCCGGAATCGAGTGGGAGCAGGGGACCGAAGAGGTTTCAAAGGTCATCAGCTTTCTCCAAAGCGAGATGGGCGTGAAGAAGATCCGCTTCCCGGAAACCAGTGCAATCGGAGTGAAGCCTGTGTCCATCGAGGGCTCCGAGCGCCTCATCGGCGCAGCCTTCGACTACGCCATAGCCAACAACAGAAGAAACGTCACCCTTGTCCACAAGGGCAACATCATGAAGTTCACAGAGGGAGGCTTCCGCAAGTGGGGCTACAACCTGGCCAAGACCAAGTACAACGCCTACGAGAAGGACGGGAAGGTGTTCATCCCTCACGAGGGTGGAGACATCGAGGTCAAGGACTGCATCTGCGACGCCTTCCTCCAGAACATTCTGCTGAAGCCTGAGCAGTACGATGTGGTTGCAACCTTGAACCTCAACGGTGACTACGTCTCCGATGCCCTGGCCGCACAGGTCGGTGGAATCGGGATCGCTCCGGGAGCAAACATCAACTACAAGACAGGCTGCGCAATCTTCGAGGCGACCCATGGAATCGCCCCGGACATCGCAGGCAAGGATCTGGTCAATCCTCTTTCCCTTGTCCTCTCTGGTGAGATGCTTCTGCGCCATGCAGGCTTCGTTGAGGCTGCCGACCTTGTGATGGCCTCAGTCGAGAAGTCCATCAAGGCCGGGGCAGTGACCAGGGACTTCCATGACCTTATGGTCAAGGAGGGACGCCCTTCAACCTGCGTAGGCACCAAGGAGTTCGGAAAGATACTCATCTCCAACCTTTGATTTGGGTTTATAATATCCCTTGAGGATATGCCCATGAAAAGAACTTCAGCTCTTTGTTTTCTGGTATTCACTTTTGTTCTCTGCCTTGCCTTTGTCTCCTGTTCAAGCACCTCAGGTACTGCTTCTTCAGCGTCTTTGGTGCAGGCTGTACGATTGGACAGCTATACTGAAACGATACTCTATAATGGCACAGCTACTTTAAATTCTGAGGTTAAGTTCAAGTCTGGGGTAGATGGTTCTGAATCCATTGGATTAATTTGGTCCAGCTCTGACGAGTCTGTTCTTGAGGTTTCAGACGGTGTTTTGGTTGCTCATAATTCAGGTCCTGAAAATGTCACAGTAAAGGTTGTGGCAGCTCTCTCAAATGATCCATCCAAGTCGGCCACCTGCACCGTGACCGTGCTCTCATCCTATCCTCGTCTGCTCATGGCGGGACCTGGTCAGGACTCCTCAACAGAGGCTGTGATCTCTTGGCTTTCACCTTATGAAAGCTGCACCTTGGAGCACTGCATATCCGGCTCTTCTTCTTGGACATCTGTACCTGCCACAGGTGTGATGACTACTTCCGATTGGGCCGACATCCCGGGCATGTACAGATACAGGGTGGAGCTCTCGGACCTGGTTCCTGGGGCTGCATATTCCTATAAGGTCTCCTGGATTGATGACTCCGGTGAGGCATTGTCGTCTGATGTTTCTTCCTTCAGTACTGCAGGTTCATCTGGTTCATTCAGCTTTGCATGGCTCAGTGACAGGCACATCAATGTGCCTGATGGAATGGGGAACATAGTTGAGCTTCTTTCGTACTTCGAGGAGCAGAACGGTCCTTCCAATCTGGATTTCTGCCTGTTCTCGGGTGACATGGTCAACAAGGGCCAGGTGTATCTCTACTGGGACTACTGGACTGAAAGCGGTCTTCTTGATGACATGCAATGGGCCTTCCTGATAGGCAACCACGAGTACTATCCGAAGGGGAAGAAGGGAATCACGGCCAACTCCTACTTCCTGGATGCTGTGGCGTTACCTGACAACAGCTTAGCTGCACCTGACAGCTGCTACTGGTTCATCCATGATGGGGTTCTTTTCATCTGCATGGATTCCATGGCTCCTGAAGCTACGTTGTTACCGTCTGCCGATACAGATCTTGCTGCACAGGTGTCCTGGTTCGAGGATGTTGTCTCGATGAATGCTGGCAGGTTCCGCTATCTTGTTGCAGTGCAGCACTATGCCTTCCTTGACGGCGGTGAGGATGGGGTTGGAAACTACAGGGTCTGGCAGCCTGTGTTCGACAGATGTGGCGTGGATCTTGCCCTTGCATCAGACACCCATTCCTATACACGTTCCCTGGCCTTGTTCGGTGATGCTGTCTCCGATGTCGGAACAGTCTATGTAACAAGCCCGGAGACCGAGGGCAAGGGCCTTTCAGAGTTCAGCAATGCCCTGGACAAGCTCGGAAGCAGGGCGGCCTACTACACAGACGAGAACGTGGTTGGCGGAGTGTGGTTCGAGGTGAACCCCGAGTGCATGACTATGCATGTGATCGGCAAGGACGGAGTCGAGTTCGACAGCGTTTCAATAACTTCCAGAAGATAAATAAAAGCTTAACTCTTCACACTATTTCCTAATTGTGGTAGTATCAACACAAATTCGCATTTTTTGCAAATTCATGCAGAAATTGTGAATAAATTTGTGGAGGCGGATAATGTCTGTAGATAAAGACAAGGCTCATCTGATCCTACCTGATCAGGGAGATGTTTCACTCAATGTCATAACCGACAACATGGGCAATCACAGCATTGACATCGAAGGTCTCAGAAAGAAGACAGGGTATATAACCTATGACCCAGGCTTCATGAACACAGGCTCCTGCAAATCCTCGATCTGCTACATAGACGGAGAGAAGGGAATACTCAGATACCGTGGCTACGACATCGAGGATCTGGTTGAGAACTGCGACTTCATCGAGGTCGCCCATCTGCTTGTGAAGGGGACCCTTCCGAACGCCTCAGAACGAAAGAACTACCAGGAGCTTCTGAACAAGCATTCAATGCTCCATTACAACATGAGAAACTTCTTCCGCTCCTATCCGGCAGATGCTCACCCGATGTCAATCTTGGCTAGCATGGTAGCCTCGTTGAGCGCTTTCTATCCGGAAATGGAGGAGAGAGACCCTGAAGAGAACATCGACTTGACGGTCACAAGGTTGATTTCCA
>DMOO01000111.1 GCA_003456855.1 Sphaerochaeta sp. | reverse complement strand
TCGAGCACATGATGGACAAGAACAAGACCTACAGCATCGGTGGAAAGGAGACCTACACCTACGAGGAGATCGCAAAGATGTTCTTCGCGGCAGCTGGCAAGGAGCCTGTCATCAAGAGAGCTCCGGTCTTCCTGTTTGACCTTCTTGCACGTGCTGCAAAGAAAAAGAAGAACGGAAAGGAGGCTGTCATCAGATTCTCCAAGTGGACACTCACACACGACCTTGTCGGAGACACCGTGGTTCCTGGACAGTCCTTCAAGGAGTACATCGCCGGAAAGTCATACCTTAAGATCATGAACGAGCAGAGACTCGGCGAGAGCAAGTAAAGAGGTCCCAGATGAACGGAATGTTATTGAATTACATTGTTGCACTGGTTATGTGCACCATCGGTTTCTGGAAGTACATCTACTTCCTGAGTGTCGGCTACGGTCTGTCAATCGCAGCCATTGGCCTTGAGATGCTGATCAAGTACCAGTTCGTGAAGGGCATTGACCTCCCATGGTACGTCATAGTCCAGCTTCTGCTGTTCATCGTCTATGGAATCAGACTCGGCGGCTTCCTCCTTGTCAGGGAGATCAAGAACGCCACATACCGCAAGACCCTTGAGGATGCCACAAAGACAAAGAGCGGGTCGAGCACAAAGATGCCTGTCCCTGTCATGGTTGTCATGTGGCTTATGGTCGCAGCCCTGTACATGATCCAGACCTGCCCGGTCTACTGCCGCATAGAGAACACAATGGTCCACAGCGCCCTATATCATATTGGTGTTGCAGACGCTGACGCTCTTGCAATTGTCGGTGTCATCATCTCCGCAATCGGAGTGCTTCTTGAGGCCATCGCCGACAAGCAGAAGAGCGCAGCCAAGAAGGTCAACCCGAAGAGATTCTGTGACAGTGGACTCTTCAAGATGTGCCGCTGCCCGAACTACTTCGGAGAGATCACATTCTGGACCGGTGTCCTTGTAGGCTCTCTGAACATCCTGAAGACCTGGTACCAGTGGGTGCTGGCAATCTTCGGATACATCGCAATCGTCTACATCATGCTCAACGGCGCAAAGCGTCTTGAGAAGAGACAGACCGCCAGCTATGGCTCAGACCCTGAGTTCCAGGCCTACGTGAAGAAGACCCCAATCATCTTCCCGCTGATTCCTCTGTACAGTCTCAAGGACTCGAAGATAATCAAGTGAGGATGAGATGAACGGAATTACTGTGCCGATGGCAATAGTGGACTTCGTCCCTGTTGTGTTCTTCTTCATTGCCACAATCGTTCTCATGAGGGACCTGTACAACAAGATGGTCAAGGGTGCATTCGCACTTCTGGCAGCAGGTTCCATCATGGTTTTCCTCGGTGGTCTCTACAAGGCCACCTGGAAGATTCTCTACGCGCTCAATGTCTGTGACTTCATAGCTCTGGATGTGGCGTTCTTCCCGCTTCAGGCACCTGGCTTCGTGCTTGTGTTCCTGGGTCTTGCATCCCTTGGAAGGGGAAAGCTCGACACAGGTGCAACCGCACTTTCAGTTGCACCTGTCGTCTATCAGAGCAATCTGATCTTCATAGTCTTTCAGGTTGTAGGCTTTGGTGGAATCCAGTACTGCATGGTCAGGATCTCACTGTTCATGAAGAGAAAGCTTCCTGTTGTGCTGTTCATACTCTCATTCATCTTCGTCCTTGGAATGGGCTATCTCGGAGCCAAGTTCGATGATTCATCCAACATGCACTGGCTGGCCCAGATGACCAACATCCTGAGCGAGGGATGCTTCCTCTGGGGAGTTTTGATTCTTCACAAGGCAGGCCTTGAAAAGGCAAAGGCGGAGAAATGAACCATTTTGTCGAAACCTTTCTGGATGTGATCGGGAAGGACTTTCCCATGAAGGAGCTTCCTTCCGGTGAATTCTCTGAGGCCAAGGTCAGCATCATGAAGTTCCACATAAGACACTGGGATGCCGGACTTCTTGGAAACGTCTCGTACATGTGCACCGACGGCCTGATGAAGATGGAGTCGCTGATAATCAACCCCACAAAAATCGACATGCCTCTTCTGTCGATGGACACAATCCTTGCAATGGGCAGATTCTCCGTCTATTCGGAGATCTACGACACCTCAGTCAAGGGCTTTGACCAGAAGCTCTGCCAGGCTGCAAAGGACTCCATCTCCGCCTATCCGGACGTGGAGGCCAGGCCTCATTGGTATGATGACATCAGACTGAAGTGCTCGATTGCAAAGAAGGCCAAAAAGGCTGACTTCGATGCTCTGAGCAAGGGGCTTGGAAGATTCCTGGATGCCTATCTTGCTTCTGCAAGAAAGACCTCTGAGATAACAGATCCAGCCATCCTTGCAGAGAAGGCAAAGCGCTGCAACGCCTATGTCGATGGCCTTCTGGACAACGGTGGACCTTCGACGGATGCCTTCCTTAAGAAATACGGAAAGGAGAGGACTGCACAGCTCTACCATGATGTGCTGTTCGGAAAGGCATGAAGAGAGTCCTGATAGCCTTTATGGCAATTATAAGTCTGATTATGATGGTCTCCTGTTCAATGGGGACCATCATCTATGGGGATGTGGAGAGTTCGGACACCGCCATGGTCTTCTATCCCGGAGGCAAGGTGGACCCCTATGCCTATGAGGATCTCTGCTCCTCTTTGTCCGAGCAGGGAATCCCTGTGATAGTCGCCAAGATGCCGCTGAACCTGGCTGTCCTGGATATGAACGCCGCCTCAAAGATAGTCAAAAGCTATCCTGAGGTGGAGAACTGGTTCTTCGGTGGGCACTCCCTTGGTGGTGCCATGGTCTCGTCCTGGTGCGCAAAGCATGAAGACATCGCCGACGGCCTTGTCTTCCTGGCCGCCTATCCCACAAAGGACATCAGCATCCCGACCCTTAGCCTGTACGGTTCCAACGACGGGGTGTTGAACATGGAACGCTACAGCAAGAACATTCTCAAGGTCTTCGATCTTGAGGAGCATATCATAGAGGGCGGAAACCACTGCCAGTTCGGTGACTACGGCTTCCAGAAGGGTGACAATCCTGCCACCATAGACAGGGAGACCCAGACGGACATGGCAGTGTCATACATTGTTGAGTTCATAAACAGCCACATATGATATAATCCGGGCAGGAGATGCCTGAATGAAAGTACGTAAATTTCTGACCATCATGATTGCCATCATCGCTCTCATGGTGGTTTCCTATACCCTGTTCCTCGGTGCCAAATACAATCGTTTCTACAAAGTCTCTGACAAGCTTCAGAAGATACCGGGTATTATGGGTGGCTTCGTTCCTCAGGGCACAACGAGGCTTGAGGATGACGACCTCTGGCTTGTATGTGGTTATCTTAAAGGCGGCAAGGCCTCAAGGATCTATCGTCTGGACGGCCATGGGAACTCATCGGTTATCTACCTCCAGAAAGAGGATGGAAGCACCTACACCGGTCACGCCGGAGGAATCACTGCAGCCGGGGACTACGTGTACATAAGCAACGCATCCAAGCTCTTTGTCCTGAGGACAGAGAATGTGATCAATGCCTTGGATGGTGAGACATTGGCATTCATAGGGCACATAGATGTTCCTTGCAGGGCATCATTCTGTTCCTCTGACGGCCAGATGGTCTACGTCGGAGACTATCACGCAAAGGGCTATGACACAGCTGCAAACCATGTGATCGCAGCAACAGACGGCACAATCAACCAGGCTGTGACCTATGGCTACAGACTTGGAGACGGGGAGTTCGGACTTGCAGACTCAAGCTGTCCAAGCATTGCATTCTCCACCGTGGACAAGGTTCAGGGCTTTGCAGTATCAGAGGGAAGGGCCTTTCTCTCATGCTCTGCAGGCTTTGCGGATTCAAAGCTCAGAATCTACAATGCAAAGGGCTCTGACAGCTCGATTGAGGTGAACGGGAAGTCTGTTCCCCTTGTCATCTTGGACGGCAACCGTGCCTCAGGTGTACTTACAATGCCGAACAGAAGTGAGGACATCGATGTGCGTGAAGGCCTCCTGTATGTTGGCTTTGAAGGTGGCGCAAGGAAATTCCTGCTTGGAATCTATCCTTTCAGCCTGAGAAGCATCAGATCTATTGACCTGAACAAGTTATAAAAGCTAAAATTCAAAGGATATCGGTTCGCAGAAGCGGACCATAGGTGCAGAAGCATCCGTTACCGTTCCCTCCAAGGTCCGTTTCCATAGAAACGGCAAACCGCAGAAGCGGTCCAGATAAATGGATGCCAGACACCGTTCTCTCCTACCATTCAGACGAGATTACTGCCTCTTTGAAAAGCTCTGTCAAGACCCTTGTGGGTGCAATGGACTTCTCCATTCACCAGGGGGAGAAGCTGGCTCTGATCGGCGAGACTGGTTCCGGAAAGACTCTGACCGCACTGTCGATAATGGGTCTGCTTCCTCAGAACGTCAAATGCAAAGGGCTTGATATTAAACTCCAGTGCAAGGGCGGAAGGACCCATCTGGGAGAGGATGTCTTCAAGACCGCAGGATCTGCAATAGTCTATATTCCACAGAACGGACTGGAGTCTCTGAATCCTCACAGAAAGGTCAGGGACCACCTCTTCGACACTCTCAGAAAGAATGGATGTGAAAAGAGATTGATGCTTGAAAAGGGCTTGGATATGCTCAAACTTGCAGGATTTGACAAGCCAGAGGACATCATTGGTCTTTATCCTTTCCAGCTTTCAGGAGGTATGGCGCAGAGGGTTACCATAGCCCTTGCAATGACTGGCAGGGAGTCTCTAATCATAGCGGATGAACCTACAAACGGGCTGGACAAGGTTGGTAAGGACAACTTCCTGAAGCTTCTGGACAGCAGATTCCCGGAAGCCGGGAAACTTATAATCACCCATGACATGGCAGTTGCCGACATGACGGACAAGGTCATTGTCCTTGAAAGCGGAATCGTCATGGAGCAGGGACCCTCGAATGTTGTTCTGAACAATCCGGGCTGCAACTACACCAGAGCGCTGATAGATGCTCTGGTCAGAAACGGCATGAAGGAGACTCCAAGGCTTAGGGAGTCCGATTCCCGCTGCCCATTCTATTCAAGATGCCCGAAGGCCTGTCCATCCTGCTTCTCAGTCGGATACAGGAAGGACGGAGAGCATAGCTGGAGGTGCATATGATCCTTTTCGATGACATCAGCTTCAGCTACAAGGACAAACAGGTTCTGAGCCATTCCTCACTTGAGATAGAGGATAGTGCCATTGTTGCGCTACTGGGTGACAGCGGTGCCGGCAAGAGCACTGTGGCAAAGATACTGACGGGAATCCTCAGACCCCAGTCCGGCAAGGTCGAGATTGACGGCAAGGTGCTGGTCTCCCAAAGGCAGGCCTATGACCGCAAGCTTGGACTGTGCATCCAGATGGTGCATCAGCATCCTCATCTGGCACTTGACCCAAAGCAGAGAATCTATGACGGGATGCTTGAGATAGTCAGATACCACCACATGGAGAACAGGATAGTCGAGGTTGCAAGGAGCGTAGGGCTTGAACCATCGACACTGAAGCATCTTCCAATGCAGATCTCAGGCGGAGAGGCGCAAAGGGTATCCCTTGCAAAGGCGCTGATGTTCTCGCCAAGGCTTCTTATCCTGGACGAGGCCACTTCCATGCTGGATGTCTCCACACAGGCCAATG
>DMOO01000186.1 GCA_003456855.1 Sphaerochaeta sp. | reverse complement strand
TAGTGCTCTGCGTTCTGGCTCATCTCAAGGCCGGATACTGCGACACCACCGGCGTTTGCAGCCTTTCCAGGTGCGAACGGGATACGTGCCTTCTGCAGCTCCTCGATTGCCTCAGGTGTGCAGCCCATGTTGGATGTCTCGATGACGTACTTGACGCCGTTCTTGATCAGCTGCTTTGCATCCTCGCCGTTGAGCTCGTTCTGCAGTGCGCATGGGAATGCCATGTCTACAGGGACCTCCCAAGGCTTCTTGCCCTTGACGAACTTGGCGCCGAACTTCTTTGCGTATGGCTCGATGACGTCCATGTTGGATGCTCTGAGCTCGAGCATGTATGCGATCTTCTCAGGTGTGTTGACGCCGTTCTCATCGTAGATGTATCCATCTGGTCCTGAGAGTGTGACGACCTTGGCACCGAGCTGTGTTGCCTTTGTGACTGCACCCCAAGCGACGTTGCCGAAGCCGGAGATTGCGACTCTCTTGCCCTCGAAGCTGTCCTTGTGCTCCTTCAGCATCTCGTTTGCGAAGTACATCGTTCCATAGCCTGTGGCCTCAGGTCTGACCAGGGATCCGCCCCAGCCCCAGCCCTTGCCTGTCAGGACTCCGGTGTTCTCGTTGACAATCTTTCTGTATGCACCGTACAGATATCCGATCTCCCTTCCACCTACTCCGAGGTCTCCGGCTGGGACATCTGTGTCAGGTCCGATATGTCTGTNNGTCTGTAGAGCTCTGTCATGAATGCACGGCAGAACCTCTGGATCTCTGCGTCTGACTTTCCCTTTGGTGAGAAGTCCGAGCCACCCTTTCCACCACCCATCGGGAGGGTTGTGAGAGAGTTCTTGAAGATCTGCTCGAAGCCCAGGAACTTCAGTGTTCCGAGAGTTACGTTTGCATGGAATCTGAGTCCACCCTTGTATGGTCCGATTGCACTGTTGTACTGGACTCTCCAACCGCGGTTCACCTGAAGCTCGTGGTTGTCATCTTCCCATTCGACTCTGAACTGGATGATTCTCTCAGGCTCTACAATCCTGTCGAGAATCTTGTTCTTAAGATAAAGTGGATTGGCATTAACTACATCAATAACAGAAGCGATGACCTCTCTGGCGGCCTGAATGAACTCCGGCTGCGCAGGATTCTTTCTCTCAAGTTCAGCCATGAACTCGTCTAGATTGTACATATAATCCTCCATTTTTCGCAGAATGTCCCCTGAATGCAGACAACTCTGCATAGACAGAATAGCACCAATTCAGCAGTTGTCAACTTTATGTTTGCGATTTAGGTCAATATTGAGGTCAGAGTTTTGAGAAAAGTATCAATTCTTCTAATTTGAATTAATGGAAATGTAAATTTTCTTCAATGTTTAGTTAACTAAAATAAGACCAGATCCTGTCCTCAGGCACAGGAGCCACCACATGCACAGTCTCGTGGCTGACAGGATGCTCGAAGGAGATCTCCCTGGAGTGCAGGCAGATACCGCCATTCTCGTCTGAACGCGGGAAGCCATACTTCAAATCCCCTTTGATGTGCACCCCGCAGGCTGCAAGCTGGGCCCTGATCTGGTGATGTCTTCCGGTAAGAAGATGTATCTGAAGAAGCGTGTAGCGCTCAGACTGCCCTATCTGACTGTACTCAAGTCTGGCCTCCTGCAGGTCCCCCTTGCGGATTCCATGGAGGTTCGGAGCCCCTCCGTCCGGAGCAGGCTTGTAGGCGAAGCTCTTGTTCTTTGCTGTATTTCTATAGATATAGTGTCTGAGAAGCCCGCTCTGCTCCGTCATGGGCTTGTCCACGATGGCCCAGTAGAACTTGTCCACCTTGCCGTCGCGGAACATCTGGGAGAGCCTGCTGAGCGCCTTGTCCGTGCGGGCGAAGACCACGATGCCGCTTGTCGGGCGGTCCAGCCTGTGAGGCAGGCCCAGGAACACATTGCCGGGCTTGTTGTACTTCTCCTTGAGATAGGCTTTGACATCGTCAGCCAGGGTGATGTCACCGGTCTTGTCGGCCTGGACGATCTCCCCTGGCAGCTTGTTGATTATGATGATGTGGTTGTCCTCATACAGGACCCTTGAAGCAAGATCAGACATCATCGAAGAGCCCCGGCATGTCGTCATCGGAAGACTTCTTGGTCTTCTTCGGCTCCGTCTTTGCAGCTTCCGCTACAGGTGCCTTGGCCTCTTCCACCTCGACCTTCTCCTCCTCAAGCTCCATCTCCTGCCCTTCATTTTCATCCTCAGGTGCATCGGCAAGGCTCTCGGTTGCGGTCTTCTTCTCGTTCTCGACCAGCTTACAAGGCTTGATGCGGATTGATGCGATCTCCTTCTTGGTGATCGTGACTCCACCGGCCTTGGCGCCCTTGACCAGGAAGTCGGAGAACAGGAATGTGGACTCCTTCACGCGGCTTGGACCCTTGTAGGTGACGGTGACCTCTGCATTAGGCAGGATGGAGAGCTTCTTGAGCGAGTTGCTGTCCGGGTTAGGCAGAAGCTCGTAAGGCTTGTTCATGATGAAGCCACTGAGCTTGCACCTCTTTATGTAGGTGACCTTGGTCTTCCTGTCCAGATAGATGACGGTGAAGACTATGTTCTCGAGGCTGTCCTTGTCGGCCAGGCCCACATAGACTATCTCCTTGCCTACGAACAACTTGTCGGAGACATTGGTGCAGTAGTAGGTTCCGTCCTTCTGGACAATGAGGATCTTGTCGAACTCGGAGACCTTGAGCATTGTGTTTCCGGTCTTGACATTGATGCCCAGATAGCCGGTCATTGCATCATATTTGAGGTCATTGTCACGTTTTGCGACATCGCGGACATCAATCATGTTGAAGTCGGCCACAACTGTCTTCCTCTGGTGGGTCTCGGCATCCAGATCACCCTTGATCTTGGTCAGGGTGCGGATCGAGTACTCGTCAAGGTGGGCAAGGTCATAGTCGACCTGCTTGATGTTTGCGTTGATCTGGTCGATCTCCTGGTTGTTCTTCTCGATGTCGAACAGAGAGATTCTGCGGATTGGTATCTTGAGCAGGTGGTCGACGTCATCGTCGGTGACCTCGTGGATAAGCTGGTCCTGATAAGGGATGAAGCCTGTCTTTACTGCGCTTACAACGGCCTCCTGGGTCTTCTTCTGCTCGATTCTCTTGTAGATGCGCTCCTCTATGAAGATGCGCTCCAGAGTCCTTGTGTGCAGCTTGTCGAAGAGGTGTCCTCTCTCGACCTCGAGCTCCTTCTTGGAGACCTCAAGGATGTGGTCCGCGTGGTATCTGATCACATCGCTTACAGTGCATACATGCGGAAGCTTGTCGCGTATGACAAGGCAGTTGACGGAGATCTTCTGCTCGCAAAGTGTGTAGGCATAGAGTGCGTCCACAACGTCCTTTGTGTAGGTTCCCTTTGCAAGGGAGATTTCGATGTTGACCTTATCCGCGGTGAAGTCGTTGACGCTCTGGATCTTCAGCCTGCCCTTCTTGATGGCATCCTCGATGGAGTGGATCATCTTCTCGCTGTCGACTCCGAACGGAAGCTCCTCGATGATGATCTTCTTCGCATTCGAGGTGTCCAGCTTGGCTCTGACAAGAACGGAACCAAGGCCGTCCTGGTAGTCGGAGACGTCCATGAAACCACCACCCGGGAAGTCCGGATAGAGATGGAAATCCTCGCCCTTGATAGCTGCGATCTGTGCGTCTATGACCTCGAGTGCGTTGTGGGGCAGGATCTTGGTGGACATTCCGACTGCGATTCCCTCTGTACCCTGGATCAGGACCACAGGGATCTTTGCCGGGAAGACCACAGGCTCCTTGCTTCTGCCGTCGTAGGACTCGACATACTCTGTGATCTCAGGGTTGTACAGGACCTCCTTGGCGAACGGCAGCAGGCGACACTCGATGTATCTGGCGGCGGCAGGGCCGTCACCTGTCATGAAGTTGCCGTAGTTACCCTGCTTGTCTATGAACAGGTCACAGTTGGCCAGGTTGACCAGTGCCGTGTAGATGGAGGCATCTCCATGTGGATGGTAGTGCATGGTCGATCCGACCACGTTGGCGACCTTGTTGAAGCGGCCGTCATCCATCTCGATCATTGTGTGCAGGATACGTCTCTGAACAGGCTTCAGGCCGTCCTCGATGTCAGGGATGGCTCTGTCCTTGATGACGTAGGAGGCGTATTCGATGAAGTTCTGTCTGAACAGGTCTTTTGCTTTTGCCATCTACCGCCTCCTCACACAAGATTTTCCATGATGAAATCACGTCTTTCAGGCGTATTGTTGCCCATGTAGAAGTTCATGGCCTTTCTTGCCTCGGCGATGCTGTCAACGGTGACCGGGATCAGACGCATGTCCTCTCCGATGAACTGACCGAACTCCTTGGCTGAGATCTCTCCAAGACCTTTGAAGCGTGTGACCTCAGAGCCCTTGATCTGGCTCATCATGGTGTCACGCTCCTTCTCCGAATAGCAGTAGGTCGTGACGCTCTTGTTCCTGACCCTGAAGAGCGGTGTGTCCAGGATGAACACACGGCCTGCATGTATCAGGTCCTCGAAGTAGCTGAGGAAGTATGTCAGAAGAAGGATTCTGATGTGGTAGCCATCGATATCGGCATCGGTTGCGAAGATGACCTTGGAGTACCTGAGGCCCTCGATTCCGTTTTCGATTCCCAGAGCGGCCATGACGTTGTAGAGCTCTGCGTTCTTGTACATGTCGGTCATTGCAAGGCCGTTGGTGTTCAGCGGCTTACCTCTAAGGCTGAAGACCGCCTGCGTCATGACGTCACGTGCAGTGTTGAGCGTTCCTGATGCGGAGTCACCCTCTGTCAGGAAGATCATGGACCTCTCTCCCATGTCCGCATGGGGACCTGTCTGTCCAAGGTGGAACTTGCAGTCCTTCAGCTTTGGGATGTTGATGGAGATCTTCTTGGCGTTCTCCTTGGCTATCTTCTTGACCTCAGAGAGCTTCTTTCTGATGTTCTCGTTTGTCAGGATCTTCTGGTTCAGGAGCTTTGCGACCTCGGGGTTCTTGTGGAGGTGCTCGATGATGGCCTCCTTGACCTCGTTGATGATAGGCATGCGGACTTCCGTGTTGCCCAGCTTGTTCTTGGTCTGGCTCTCGAAGACGGGGGTCTCGACCTTGATTGCAATGGCTCCGACAATGCCCTCACGGACATCCTGAGGCGCCCAGGTGGACTTGTTGAAGAACTCCTTGACTCCGGCCAGGATTCCCTCCTTGAAGGCTGCCTGGTGGGTGCCGCCGTCGCTGGTGTACTGTCCGTTGACGTAGGAGAAGTAGGTCTCGCCGCTGAACTCACGTGTGTGGGTGAAGGCGAACTCAATGGTCTTGCCCTTGTGGTGGATTATGTCGTAGATGCCGTTGTCCTCGACCTCTTTCTCGAGAAGGTCAAGAAGACCGTGCTGGCTTCTGAAGATCTGCTTGTTGTAGTCCAGGGTGAGCCCTGTGTTGAGGTAGCAGTAGTTGTTCAGCCTCTGGGTGATGAACTCATCGTTGAAGGCGTATGGCCCGAAGACCTCCTCGTCAGGGATGAACTCTGTCAGTGTTCCGTTGGGCTCGTCCGTCTTGCCCTCGTTCTGTGACTTCAGGACGCCCTTCTCGAAGAAGGCCTCGAAGAAGCGGCCTTCCCTGTACGACTTGACGTGGAACCAGGAGCTCAGCGCATTGACGGCCTTCGTGCCGACACCGTTAAGGCCTACGCTGAACTGGAAGACATCGTTGTTGTACTTTGCGCCAGTGTTGATCTCAGACACGCAGTCGATGACCTTTCCGAGAGGGATTCCTCTTCCATGGTCGCGGACACTGACCTTCTTGTCGTCGAGTCTGATTGTGATTCTGTTTCCCGCCCCCATGATGAACTCATCGATGCTGTTGTCGATGACCTCTTTCATGAGAACGTATATGCCGTCGTCCACGTGCGTTCCGTTGCCGAGACGACCGATGTACATACCAGGACGAAGCCTGATGTGCTCAAGGGCTGACATGGTCTGTACGGAGCTTTCATCATATACGGGTCTTTTCTCTGCCATAAGGCATATTATAGCAAAAATAATTAAACTATGTGTAGTATCATTGTGCCCTGGTTTACCACAGATTTAGCGTTTTACAGCAATCCAACAGGGCAATAGAAGGCCTTTCGGTTCAACGGGAAAACCCTGTCCCTGCAACAGACAATCAAACCCTTCTTCACCGGGCGCTTGAAGACAAGGAGAGAGTCAAAGTTCTTTGTGGGGTTGGAAGGCTCGATCCCCTTCTCTCCTTATAAAAAAAGTAGCAAACAACTCGTTAATACAAAAATAATTGTTAAAAAATCAATGACAAAAGTGGGAGTCGACTCCCATATTTGTCAACATTTTCAATTAAATTTTTATTGATAAAGATATTAGAAGGATATTTTCAGGCCTGCATAAGCAGCATTCCCAGGATGATCAGGGACTGTCCGAGGATATAGGTGCTCATGACCACCATCTGGCCGAACAGCGGCAGGCGGACCATTCGTCTCATGATGCAGAAGTCCGAGAAGGTGAAAAGCGCTATTCCAACCAGTGAGATCAAAGAGGCGTAGATTGGCGAACCAGCGCCCAATGTCGAGGCAATGCTGATGAAAACTGCCATAAGACCACAGGTATAGGGCATCAATTTAGGTGCATACTTCCTTGGGCCAAGCACCAGCTGCCTGAAGATCATGTACTGGAAGGCAAGGGCTATGATAGTTGCAATGACGGCAGGCTTTGCGGCATGTCCGACATCGGCCTTTATGAACCAGGCTGAGTAGAACATGTGGCCGGTGAAGAAGCTCAGCATTCCAAGGTAGAACATGTGCCTGCTCTTGTTCCGTGGAAACAGCAGGAGGATGTCTCCCAAGGTGTGGAAGCCAAGGGCAAAGACAACAAGAAGCTGGTTGTTGCGCTCAGCTGCCCCCTCAGGCAGGAACAGAAGGTACACTGCAAGCAGAAGCGGCATCAGAAACGGCTTGGTGGCAGTATAGGCACGAGGCTTCTTCCTCTTGATATTCACCAGGCACAGGGTCACGTCGAGGACATAGAGAAACAAGGCGATGATCTGTTTGATGTTCATTTCCATTCTCCCTTTGCGCTCCCTAGAAAAGTATCCCTCTCTTCTAAAATACCTTAAGTTGCAACAGAATGCAACGAACTTCCATACCTGCACCACATGTGCGTTAATTGACGGAAACTCTGAATATATATAACATATTCGGCTATGAGTAGTTATCCATTCAGCGAAATCGAGCCAAAATGGCAGAATTATTGGGCAGAGAACAAAACCTTTGCAGTGACAGAAGACCCCTCCTTCCCAAAGGAGAAGAGAGCCTACGTCCTTGACATGTTCCCATATCCATCGGGAGCCGGTCTCCATGTAGGTCATCCGGAGGGCTATACGGCAACAGACATCTACTGCCGCTACCTCAGGATGAACGGCTTCAACGTCCTGCATCCAATGGGATTCGACTCATTCGGACTGCCTGCAGAGAACTATGCCATCCAGACAGGAACCCATCCTGCAATCACAACAGAGAAGAACATCAACACCTTCAGACGCCAGATCAAGCGCCTTGGTTTCTGCTATGACTGGGACAGGGAGATCTCAACCTGCGACCCTGACTATTACCACTGGACACAGTGGATCTTCGAGAAGCTCTACGAGAAGGGACTGGCCTATGAGAGCCAGGCTCCAATCAACTGGTGCCCTCACTGCAAGACAGGTCTTGCCAACGAAGAGGTCAAGGAAGGAAAGTGCGAGCGCTGCGGCGCCCAGGTTGAGAAGAAGAACATCCGCCAGTGGGTCCTGAAGATCACAGCCTATGCACAGAGACTTCTGGACGACCTGGATCTGGTCGATTGGCCGGAGAGCGTCAAGATGATGCAGCGCAACTGGATCGGAAAGTCAGAGGGAGCCTCCGTGCTGTTCCAGGTCAAGGGACTTGAGAAGGACCCTGACGGAAAGCTCGAGGTCTTCACAACACGCTGTGACACCCTCTTCGGTGCAACATACATGGTCATCTCACCGGAGCATCCTCTGGTGGGCAAGCTCACGACAGCCGACAACGCAGAGGCTGTGAAGGCCTACATCGAGCAGGCTGCAAAGAAGAGCGACCTTGACAGAACAGACCTTGCAAAGGAGAAGACAGGCGTGTTCTCCGGAAGCTACGCCATCAACCCTGTCAACGGCAAGGAGATCCCGATCTGGATCGCTGACTACGTACTCATCTCCTACGGAACAGGAGCCATCATGGCGGTCCCTGCCCACGATACACGTGACTGGGAGTTCGCCAAGAAGTTCAACCTGCCTATCATCGAGGTCCTCAAGTCAGAGGTCGATGTCCAGGAGCAGGCTTGGACCGAGGACGGAATCCACGTCAACAGCGGCTTCCTGGATGGTTTGAACAAGGCAGATGCAATCGAGAAGATGATCGAGTTCCTCGAGGAGCGCAAGATCGGCCACAAGACGATCAACTTCAAACTCCGTGACTGGATCTTCAGCCGCCAGAGATACTGGGGCGAGCCGATCCCTCTCATCCACTGCCCTACCTGCGGAACGGTCCTGGTTCCTGAGAACGAGCTTCCGCTCACACTCCCGGAGGTCCAGAGCTACCAGCCGTCCGGTACAGGCGAGAGCCCGCTGGCGAACATCGACAGCTGGGTGAACTGCAAGTGCCCGAAGTGCGGCGGTCCTGCAAAGCGCGAGACAAACACAATGCCTCAGTGGGGCGGCTCCTGCTGGTACTACCTGAGATACATCGATCCGAAGAACAAGTACCGCTTCGTCGATGAGGAGAAGGAGAAGTACTGGATGCCGGTCAACCTCTACATCGGTGGAACCGAGCACGCAGTTCTGCACCTGCTCTATGCAAGATTCTGGCACAAGGTCCTGTTCGACCTTGGTCTGGTCTCAACACCGGAGCCGTTCGCAAGACTGGTCAACCAGGGAATGATAACCTCCTTTGCATACCAGAAGGCAAACAAGTCACTGGTTCCTACAGACCAGGTCATCGAGAACGAGGACGGAACCTTCACTGACAGAGAGAGCGGCGAGAAGCTCGAGAGAGTCATCGCAAAGATGTCAAAGAGCCTGAAGAACGTCATCAACCCGGACGAGGTAATCGCCCAGTACGGTGCTGACACAATGCGCATGTACGAGATGTTCATGGGTCCGCTTCAGGTCTCAAAGCCATGGTCAACAACCGGCATCGCCGGTGTCTGGCGCTTCATCGACAGAATCTGGCGCATGGGCGAAGAGAAGCCTGTCACAGAGGACAAGGCACCAGCCGACATCCTTAAGAGCCTGCACAAGACCATCAAGAAGGTCACAGAAGACACTGCAACCCTGAACTTCAACACAGCCATCAGCCAGATGATGGTCTACATCAACGACCTGTCCAAGCTGGACAAGCTTCCTAGAGAGGCCTGGGAGCCGCTGATTCTGATGCTTGCCCCATACGCACCTCACCTTTCAGAGGAGCTCTGGCAGAGAGCCGGACACAACGAGAGCGTTGCAAACGTCAAGTGGCCTGAGTACAACGAGGCCCTGACAATCGACGCAGAGGTCCAGATCGTAGTCCAGATCAACGGAAAGGTCAGAGCAAAGCTCATGCTCTCCAAGGATGCACCAAAGGACGAGGTCATCGCAGCTGCAAAGGCCAACGACAACGTCAAGAAATACCTGGACGGTGCAAACATCGTCAAGGAGATCGTGGTCCCTGGCAAGCTGGTCAGCTTCGTGGTCAAGTAAAAGGAACTTCACATTGAACAATTCTACATGGATTGCTGAAAAACGCATTCCATGTGGAACTTTTCTACATGAATGATGAAGAATTCCCGATTCATGTAGTTCAGCACCATTTCAACGCTACTCTGTTCTCAGTGCTATGACAGGGTCCTTGCGGGCGGCCTTCCTTGCAGGGATCAGTCCACCGATCATCGTGATGGTCACGCTTATAGCCACCAGTATCAATGCATTTTTGATTGGAAGGTGTGCATGGACCACTGTGTCGGTAAGTGCGTAGATGATCTTGTTGATAGGTATTGTCAGCAGTGCCGACACCCCTACTCCAATCAGACCTGAGAACAGGCCGAGGATCACAGTCTCTGCGTTGAACACCTGGGAGATGTTCCTCTTGGAGGCGCCAAGGGCCCTGAGTATTCCGATCTCCTTGGTCCTCTCCAGGACTGAGATATGGGTGATGATTCCTATCATGATGCAGGAGACCACCAGGGACACAGCCACGAAGGCTATGAGGACATAGCTGATGACATCGACTATCTGGGTGACCGATGAGGCTATAAGGGCCACATAGTCTGTGTAGGTGATCCTCTGGTCCTCAGGGACCGTAGCATTGTAGTCGTCCAGGCAGGCCAGAACGTTGTTCTTGTCCTCGAAGCTGTCCGTGTAGATGCTGATGGATGACGGAAGGTCCTCGCTGACCTGTCCGAAGGCCTCCATGTTCGCGTTGTAGCTTGAGGCGAGATTGTTGTCGTAGAAGTTGATCACAAAGCCCTTCAGGGCATCGCTTCCAAGGATTCCTGCCAGCAGGGACTCTATTGCGGAGTCGGCCATCTCGTCGACCTTGCCGGCTACTATCTGCTGCATGTACTCAGGTGTAGGAACCATCTCTCCGGTGTACTCGGAATAGGCTCTCATGATCAGGTGGTAGAAGTCGTTGTCGAAGTTGAGAACACCTGTCAGGAGGTCTGAGACCTTGAAGCCGGAGTTTCTGATGAAGGACATGGCATATGAGCTTACGCTTCTGATCTTCTCGGACTCGTCCTCCGTGTTGAACGGGATACCTGTCAGGACGTTGATCTCAGGGGTTGCCAGCTGGGCCTGGATGACAGCGCTCTCTGCCGTGTGCTTGATTATGTATGAGGTAAGCAGCGGTGTGTAGCCTATGGCCTCGTCGATGGTGACGTTTGCCGCATCCTCGCCCGAGAAGCGCACAACACCTGTGATCCTGAGCTTTACAGCCTGGTCCAGAATGGCCTTGGCAGACTGTGCGTCATCGCCCTTCATAACGAAGGTTCCGTTGCCGGCATCCTGGTAGAGGTCGCAGTTTGCAAGGAGGTAGAATTCGTGGTTGCAGAGCTCCTCGAACGAGAACGAGATGTCTTCGTAGGTCTGCGCGATCTGCTCATACTGTGCGGCGGTGATGAAGCCTAGCTGGTACAGAGTGGAGAGGCTCAGCGTGTTGCGGGAACCGACTACCAAAATGACCTCGTCGTAGCTTTCCGGCCATCTGCCGTAGAGAAGGTCGTAGTTGTCCACAAGGACCTTGCTGATGGTTCCCGGCTCGGAGCCGCGCATCAGCTCAGTGAAGTTCTCTGCACCGTAGTCTCCGTAGAGGATGCTCATCTGCTGGTCCCTGAGGCTGAGAAGCTGGGATATCCGGTTTCCGGTCTCCGTCGTGTCTGCGACTCCGGCCTCTGCATCTGAGCTTACAAGATTGCCGTCTGAATCATAGGAATAGACCGTGAAGGCAAGATTGTAGGAATAGACCACCCCGTTCTCGCCCAGGTATTGGCGGATGTCGCTCTCAGGGTTCTCGAGATACTGCTTGAACAGTGTGAGGTCGTTCTGCTTGACGCTTGCGGAGAACGTGTTTGTGCCTCTCTGCATGAAGGTGTTTGCATGGACGCGACCATCATCCGCTATGCGCTGGTAGAGAGCTCCGCTTGAAGCCATGTCCATCATGCCGTAGAGGTCAAAGCTTGACTGCTCTATGGTAAGAGGATAGGCCGTCATGGTCTCTTTCTGGATGTTGTCAATGTAACTGTTTACACCAATTGAAATTGCAAGGATAAGTCCAATGCCGATTATACCTATGGAACCTGCAAAGGAGGTCAGGATTGTGCGGCCCTTTTTGGTAAGTAGGTTGCTGAAGGACAGAGCAAATGACGTTCTGAAGCTCATTTTTGCTTTTCTGTCAGTTTTTTTTGCCTTTACCTCAGTTTCAGGACATTGTTTCTCCGAAACAGTCTCTGAATCAGCCTCTTTGACAGCAAATGGATCATATGGATCGGTGTCGTCTGTGACACGTCCGTCCCTGAGGCTGACTATCCTTGTAGCATACTGGTCCGCGAGCTCCCTGTTGTGTGTGACCATGACAACCAGACGGTCGTTGGCGACCTCCTTCAGAAGTGCCATCACCTGGAGGCTGGTCTCGCTGTCCAAGGCGCCAGTAGGCTCGTCAGCAAGCAGGATCCGCGGGTCGTTGACCAGGGCTCTGGCGATTGCGACACGCTGCATCTGACCGCCAGAGAGCTGGTTCGGCAGCTTGTGGATCTGGTCGCCCAGCCCGACCTTCTCAAGAGCCTGGATGGCTCTCTGCCTGCGCTGTGATTTTGATATGCCTGCGATTGTGAGGGAAAGCTCGACGTTGGAGAGGATGTTCTGGTGCGGAATCAGGTTGTAGCTCTGGAACACGAAGCCGATGCTGTGGTTTCGATATGTGTCCCAGTCACGGTCCTTGTACTTCTTGGTGGAGACGCCGTCTATGAGCATCTCACCGCTGTCATAGCGATCGAGTCCGCCTACAATGTTCAGAAGCGTGGTCTTTCCGGACCCGCTTGGTCCCAATATGCAGACGAACTCGTTGTCGCGCAGTGTGAGGTCGACCCCGTCAAGGGCCTTCTGCACAAGTTCGCCTGTCCTGTATTCCTTTCTTATACCCTTCAATTCAAGCATGAGGTAAAGATAACTTCAAAGGCGAGTCAATGGCAACTTGTGCAGACCCCTATTTCAACATTATTTGCCAGGCTTTGACGAATGGCTCGAGCTTGAACTCTTGGATGAGCTTGAGGAGACGATCTCGAAGGCGCTTCCAGTACTCTCGGAGCCCTCTGTGTACTCCACTCCATTGACATAGAGCTTGTAGCCGTTCAGCTCGATGCTTCCAACAGAGCATGTGAGACCTGAAACATAGCTGTCGCCTGTAAGTGTCCATGTGCTTGTTGAGTCGAGCTCTACATAGACATCGCCCTCCTGCCCAGAGGAATTCAGGGAACCAACAAAGCTGGAGCCCTCCTTGAGGTACAGGTTCAGAATAGAGATCTCGTCAACAAGAATATCACCGTTGATCTCCTGGTCTGTGGCATAGAGGTTGACCTTTCCGCCGTTCGAGCCCTCTGAACCCCAACCTGTCGCCTCTGCCCTGAGGAAGGCGCCTGAGGCATCGTTGTTCACGATCTCTGCACCGTTGAGTGTGATGATGCAGGCTGTGTTGTTCACGAAGAAGATGTCTCCGTCTGCGTTTGTCAGGCTGCCTCCGTTCATTGTGAACTCCGAGGTTCCCACCGATGCGTCACCCGACATGCTCTGGTAGATCATCACAGCCTCGTAGATCGAGGACTTCTTGCTGTTCTTCTTTGTGTTGGCTGCAACCAGTGTGCAGTTGTTCAGAGTGACGGAGTTGCGGCCCTCGATGACCACACCCTGCGACACTGTGGACTCAAGGTAGGCGTCGGTCACCGTGATGTCAGCTGTGCTGTAGATCGCAGGGGACCCTGTGCCCTCTGTTGTGTAGCTTCCGCCTGTGACGTTGACTGTCCCGCCGCCCTTGTCTGATCTGATCGCCGCCGAGGAGTTGCCCTTGGTCAGAATCGTCAGGTCGGTTGCGTTCATCGTTCCGCCACCGGTGGTCATCAGTCCACCGGAGCAGTTGCCCACTGTATAGATCTCAGAGTCCGAGATGATCACCGTCGTGCCCTCACCATAGGAGAAGACTCCGTTGGCATGGGTTCCGTCCGAATTTATCACTGCATCGCTGATTGTAAGTGTGGCTCCGTTGGTCGCGAACACCGCTGCGTTCTCTCCGTAGAAGTCCGCGTTGTCACCCGATGAATCACCGGTCTTTGTGACACTGATATCGTCATACGCTACGCTCACACCGTCCGCCAGAATGGCATGACCACCATCCGAGGAATCGGTAAACGATGTCCCAGAAGTCACCGTTGCTGCAATTTTCTCTGCACTCTCCGAGGAAACCGCCGTTGTCTCAGCACAGCCGGAAGCGAACAACATTGTCGTCGCCAATGCCGCTGTCATCAAGATTGATACTGTCTTTCTTTTCATGTGTTTGCCCCTTTAACCCCTTAAAAAGGTCTTTCTGAGACAAACCTACCCCCAAACAGGAGCCAGAACAACACAACCCAAGCGAGACAACACAAAACTACATATGAGCCACAAGAAAGTTCACAGATCACTTGTACACAAGCGTGAAATAGACATTGGAGTAGTACATGCCCGGATTATGGGTGGCCGCAAGGGATTCCGTTGTAAGCATCAGATAAATGGGTTGGTCGAGTTCCCATTTCTCCATGTATTCGTTGCTGTTGCTTCCTAAAATACCAGTTGATGACGTTTGCTGATAAGAATACTTCGGACGTATGTAGTACGTTGTCGAAACAGAGTCGCTCAGTTTTCCTGCACTCCCAATCGTACCTTCGTTAAGCGTGTAGCTTCCAGCCGAACCTATGGATTTATACCCTGAGCCTGTTCCTAGATACAAATCATAGTAAATCGTATTTACATCTGTTCTTGCCTGGTTTTCACTTCCGATCTTTATGAACTTGTATGTTCCCGCATCACTGTACTTATTTGTCGGCGAGATGTAAATAGTGAATCTGCTTGCAGCGTTGGATGTAAGGGAAGTAACCAGCTCATTGTACAGGAATGAGGCGGATGCAACAGCATATGGAGTGCTTTGTGTGGTTATACCGAGATCCATTGAGTACGTATCTGCCAAAGATCCGATCGAGAAGCTGTAAACGCCTCCACTTTCTCCTGGATCAACACCCACATAACCACGAAGTGTTATAGTCTCTGTCATGGTTTTAGCATTTCCATCTGCATTTCCGTTGCTATTTGTCTCCTGATAGGTGGTGCTGGAAATGGTCAATGTCGTCGTATAGTATCCGGACTCCAAATTTGTATTATCATCAGGGATGACGACACATACATCGAATTCACGAATATACGCTGCAAGATAAGCCAATCCAACCTTCAAGTTGAATTTCCAGCTGAAAGAAGTGTATGGCAAAAGCATGGTGTAGACACCATTCTCATATTTGAAATATGTTGAAGCTCCACTCTCCCCTAGAGTCGTTGAAGAGGAAAGCGCCTGGAAGGAATCTGCGGAATAATCCGTAGATGCTCTGTCAACGCAGAAAGCCTGCAACTGGAAGCTTCGTTTACTTGTAGGGTTGTTCTCATGAACAAAATACCAATCGCTTTCACTCGATATGGTTACTATTACCCCTGAGCCACTGTTATAGCTGGAGTTCAAAGAGTCTCGGAGTCTGAATATAGCCAGATTATCTGTAGAATTGTTGACATAATCGGCAGCAAGCGTTGTAGTTGATAAACTTTTTGCCTGAGTGAGTTCTATCATCACACTCTGATTGTTGACAACGTTTCTCGGGAAATAGTAGACCCTTCCCTCATTTGCTCCACCAGCAAACAAACTCATTACGGGAAAAAGAAGAGCAATAAAGAAAACAAACAGAAATCTTCTCATATCATTGCCCCTTCAACATGAAATAGATCGTTGATTCATAGGTTCCCGACTTCAGATCATCAACGGTTTCCGCAGTACTTCCGCTGGTGTTGTCCTCCAGACTGACGTATAAACTCTTGCTCACTATTGCTAGAGAGGTTGTACTTGAGGTCCACACATTGCTGTCATCACCAGCGATGAGAATTCTATTTGTGGTACTGTCTGGAGTACTGGCGTTTGAATCGCTCAGGGCACTGTAGAACAGGCTTTCGTTTCCAAGAACAGCATAAAGCCTATAATCAATCTGAGAAAGAGTCCCCGTATCGTTTTCCCCGCTGCCAGATTTATACACAAGAGGAGTATGTGAGATATAAAGCTCAAATGCATCGGAGTTGGAGATAAGTGTATAGGTTCCCACCCTCAGACCATTAATCGTGGAAGCGTAGTTTGCGTTGTATGCAACCTCTGATCCGTCAAGATCAAAGGGAAGAACTTCCTCTAGGATAGTCACAGAGAAGTCAACTTTGACATCAACATAGCCAAGCATATAGTGTTCATACCAGGGAGTCTCACCCGCAGGAAGAAACAAGATAGAGGTTGTTAGAATTATTATCACTGTCAAGATTCTCTTCATCCCAGCTTTCCTCTATTGTGCGGTCACCGTTACTACGACATCTGCGTAGTAGACTCCATCTGGAAATGCAGCACCTGTAGAGGTGTTGTTGCCTTCTGCTGTAATTGCCAGGGTTACAATGGCCGTACCATATCTGTTCCAATGGTCGCATACCCCACCCGAATATGAAACTGCTGCATTGTTCACATCTGTGACAGTGGTATAAGTACTCATTGCATAAACAATGGAAGCGGTCTTTGTTGCAGAAGAGACGTTTATGGAGGAATCGGAAACTGTTACTGAATCGGCGTATTTGAAATAATATCCAGTGAAGCTGTTCAGAATAGACGACGTAGCCCCAGAATAATCTCCAACCGGGATAGGCGTATTTCCAATTCTGGAGGAGGTATGGTCAAGCTCAACTTTATATGGGATTATCGAGCTCGCCGTACTCACTCCTTCAAGATACATTGGTCCAAAGGAGAAACCCAGTGTCAGCTGTCCATAGATGTTTCCTCCCAAGACCCAGGAAAAAGCACTGTATTCGTTGTTTCTTGCGTTTATTGGCAATGTTAGAATTTCACCGGAAGAGAACTCGGAGCTATTGGAGTCAAGAAGCCTCAACTCCGCAGCTTTGTCTGGGACACCTTCTGAGATAAGGCTCTTGTACGCTGTTATAATTTTAGAAGCCTCACCCTTTACAGCATACTCTGAATCAGCATTAGCATGGGAAACAAAGAGAATTAAGATAATCAACAAAATCATAATCTTCTTTCTCATCTCATGGTCCTGTAAGTGTAATCGTAATTGTCGACTGATAGGTTCCGGCAGGAGCCTCAGAGGCGTCGATTGTTATTTGGAAATCTGCAATCTCATCGGTGTTCCACACGGAATCAGTGTCATATTTTGTCAATGTGGCGTTATTAAGAAGCGTAGCACTGCCTGCTCCGTGTCCACCGCTAGCATTGGTGACAGAGACCAATTCGGTCGTTGAATCCGGAGCAAGAATCACCATTGTATACGGAACATATGATGAACTGTTATCTGTGTTCAGGAGATCTGTGAAAGAAACATTTAGTGAAACCCCAACTATTCTTGTGTTGAAATAAATTGCCAAGGTAGTAAACAGGTATGTGCCCCCTTGGTTGAAATTCTTGGTTAACATCTTGTTTGTTGTTCCAGGAACCCAGAATTCACAGTAATATGATTTGGAGACATTCACGTTATGAGCCAACTTAAAACTTGAAGATGCATATTCCTTATCCGCACCAAACAAGAAAAAAACAATGAGACTCAAAAATAGTAATGAAGCCAATCTTTTTTTTATAGCCTTATCCTTCCTAGTTTATTATTATATTAACAATGTTCCCTTGCACATAATATAGTATTATTCTACTAATGGTGCAAGTTAATTTAGTATAATGCTTTAGATCATATTATTTACTAAACGATTATATCTTTTAATTTTGTTTTTCTTCCTGGATGCGAAATCTTTATAGAAGAACTGCCTCTATCAGTTTGTCCACACAGACTATATCCAGCGGTCTCTCCTTGGATTCAAAGGTCAGAATCAGGTTCTTACCAACTATGTAGCCTTTGCGGGCATAGCCAGAGATTTTCTTGAGTTGCGAATTGGCGTATTTGGGATCGTCCATCATACCCAGGTGCTCCCAGAAGAACACTTCCTTTGTGCTGGGCTTGAGTATCTGAAAGTCTGGATAGACATTCTTGAGATCCTCGAACTTCATAGGAAAGGTCACTTCATAACGGTACGGGATGCCGGCCTTGAAGAGCCTGTCAGCTATTATCACCTCACTCTTTGACCTGACGATGTCTCCCCTCATCGTTTTGAAGCCTTCATCCTCTTCAAGCCTCCTTGCTTGGTCAACGATCTTATTCTGCCATCTTTGTGCATAACCAAGATCTGTTTACTCATTTGCTGTTATGTAAGGCTTCAGAACCACTGGCATGGAGTCATAGACTTTTTCAATATCCGCATTTGGCTCAAGTATCTCAAGGCATTTCTCTACCTGGTCCTTCTCCTGCTCTGCCTTTCTCAGCAGATGCAAGTTGTAACGCTTCTGCGAATAAATCTGAATTTCCTGCTTGTTCTCCTTGCCAAGATATCTTGTTTTTCCAGTGCCAGACTTATCAACTACATAGATACGGCTTTTCCCATGCTCTTTTTTGACATAGATTGTCCCTTTCCTCGTCTTGCCCAAAGCGCTTTTCGTGTTTGATATTTGGGATTCAAGGCTCTTTTTCAAGATTTTGAGTGCTAGAACTATCTTCTCTTTGTTCATTGCTAGAAAGACCCTCCCTGCAAACCACCTATTTTCAATGAGAAAAGCGGTAAATCTCCCTGAAAACAATCAAAAAACAACCGTTTTTGCTGAAAAATAGGCTATCAATCATGAAATCACACCAGACTCTGCCTCAGGTAGCTGTAGGAATCCCCTGCGGAGTCCACGATTATGACCAGTTCCCTGCCCATCTCTGCGTTCAGGTACCTGAAGACGCCTTCCGGGAGCTCAAGGTCGCCTGAAGAACCGTCTGTGACCACAAGGCTGGAGTCTCTGAGGTACTCGCTGACCCACATTCCATTGGGAAGCGAGAAGGAGTCGACTGCAAACATGGTGGAGACCTTTATTGAAGAAGAAAAGAGCTCCCCATTCTGGAGATCCCGTAGCAAGGAGACCTTCTCAACAAGGCGGAGGTCGTCCACCTTCTCTCGCATACGAGAAGAAAGGAGCTGATAGTTAAGGCGTAGTGTCATCATGCGGTCTATATCAAGGAGTTCACCCACTATGGCGCCGTCATTCTGGGAAAGAACAAGCTCCATGGAAGAGTCCAGAGGTGTGACGGCACCTCCGTATGGGTTCATCTCCCCAAGTGGATAGGCGGCAACCAGGACGGTTTCACCTACAGGGACAGAGATGGCAACCTTCCTGACATCAGAAGGCACATAGAGAGAGCGCACAGAGTCCCCGTAGGTCCACTTCAGCGTATACCAGAGACGCACCCCGCCAAAGAGTTCCCAAGGGTGGTCAGGTATGATTATTTCTATGCGTCTGTCGGGATGGGCGACGGCGCAGGAAAGCAGCGAGATGGCCAGAAGGACCAACATGACAACAAACAGAAAGACGGCAAAATAGAAATGTTTTTTCTTCATGCAAACCCTTACAGGGAAAATGTCGAAAAGATTAAGATTTTAATGAGGAAATTGGGCTAATCAGAAGCACTGAAAAATCAAAAACGCATTGCTACAAGCTCTCAGATGGCGTTTTTGCAATCTTTCAACATTTTTTTGAATTTTTCTCTGAACCCTCTGAGAACAGCCTTGATTTCGTCGCTGCTGTAGTCCGCATAGGTCCAGGGAAGACGCTGGAAATCCTTGTCCTGGTAGATAAGGGTCGTCTCTGCGTAGATGCCGTCTCTGAGGGGGATTCTATGGGAGCGGTCCTTGCATGTTGCAAGTATGAAATTGGACAGGGAAAGGAGGCCTGGATCGAGGTTCACTCGGCGTCTTCCGTCCTCGAAGGCAAAGCCCTTCTCAAGGGAGTTCGTCAGGTTCTTGAAGTCTGCCAGAGCAGCCGGGTCGACAAGGTTCCTGAACAGCAGAAGGTAGCGTACTGGCCTGCCTCCCATCTCGGAGTCATAGTAGTCCGTGAAGGAGAAATCAAAGACAGGGCTCTGCTCCTCCACGGGGCCGAAATGGGACTCGAGTACGGAGATTATCTCGTCATGCCTGTCCTCCAAGGAGGAGAGCACGCCGATAACGAGAGCGCATTTCTGGAATTCCCTTGCTGTAGCCATGCATTTATTTTTACGCCATAGGCAAAAACTGTCAACGTGAAGGCCGAGTTTCCTTGCCTTAGGACGTTTTGGGCTTTATCATGTAAATATGGCAAAGTTGATCGTGTTCCTAGGAAATCCAGGTCTGCAGTACAGGCAGACCAGACACAACGTCGGTTGGTTGGTCTGTGACAGCCTCTGTGACAGGATTTCCAAGACTGTGCCTCAGATCTCATGGCAGACAAAGTTCCATGGGCTCTACACCAAGCAGGGTGACTCCATTCTGCTGAAACCACAGACATTCATGAATGAAAGCGGAATCTCCGTGCAGGAGGCCGCAAAGTTCTACAACATTGATCCCAAGCAGATCATGGTTGTCCATGACGACATCGAGATGGAGTTCGGCCAGGTCAAACCCCAGCTCGGCGGAGGCATGGGAGGCCACAACGGCCTCAGGTCCGTGAAGCAGCACATTGGAACAGATCAATTCAGGCGTCTGCGTGTCGGTGTAGGCCGACCGGATGCCAGGATACAGGTTGCAGACTATGTCTTGGGCAGATTCTCGCCGATAGAGGAGAGAATGCTCGAAACTGTACTGGAAAGTGCCGTTGAAACTGTATTAAAATATATGATTGCATAAAGAATTCCTGATGGGGAGAAAGCACCATGAAGAACAGAGATTTTAGAATTTCAGAGACAAGCCGAGAGGAGATGATCTACGAGGAGCCGGTATTCGAGACTTCGGAAGGCGCCGAGAAGATGTACCGCCAGGCACAGGACCTGTCCCTAAAATACAACAACAGTCATGAACACCCTGTGTCGGCAGGCAAGATGTACACAGCAGCAGTGCTGCATCTGGTTTACCAGAGAATCATCTCGACCTTCCTCAGAGGCACAGAGTCAGAGCCTTTCTCAAGAGTTTCTGTTCTTGCAGAGAAGAACAAGGACACTGCTGATGTTCTGAACTACTATGACAAGATGTTCCCCACAAAGCTCAGCGATCCAAGGATCGTCAGAACTGAGGAGATCGTCAGAGCGTTCTTTGTACACCAGGTCTTCCAGGCAAACCCTGCCCTGCTCGCAGCCACAGGTGACATGCTGGACCAGAAGAAGCTGAAGTTCCCTCAGGGGACACAGGCTCTGGCGGCAATCATGGGCAGCTATCTCAAGGGAACCTCGTTCTCGGAGTCAACAGAGGATGATCTTTTCTCCTTCCTGACTCTGCCTGCAAGGCTTTATCCGGATTCACTCTCAAAGCAGATTGCATACATACTGGAGCACTGGGCATCACTTCTTCCTGATGGCTTCGCAGATCTGCTGCTAAAGAGCTATGACTACATGAAGGAAGAGGACAAGCCTCATTTCCAGGGCGGACCTGGCCCGATAGACATTCCGGATTACTCTCTTGCAGGAGATGATGACATCGAGTCCTTCACCCCGGACAGAAACTGGATGCCTAACGTGATCATGATGGCAAAGAGCACCCTGGTATGGCTGGACCAGCTTTCCAAGAAGTACCAGAGGGACATCCATAGACTGGACCAGATCCCAGATGAGGAGCTGGATGCACTCAGAGACGGTGGATTCACAGTACTTTGGCTCATCGGTCTCTGGGAGAGAAGCCCGGCTTCGAAGAGAATCAAGAACCTCTGCGGAAACCCGGACGCAGAGTCTTCGGCATACTCTCTCAAAGGCTATGAGATCTCCGGCAGAATCGGTGGCTGGGATGCCTTGTTCAACCTGAAGAACCGCTGCTGGGCACGTGGAATAAGACTTGCCAGCGACATGGTCCCCAACCACACAGGTCTGGACAGCGACTGGATGAAGAACCACAGCGAGTACTTCATGCAGCAGGACTACCCTCCATTCCCTGCCTACTCCTACAACGGGCCCAACCTCTCCGATGATCCGGACATCGATATCAGGATAGAGGACCACTACTACGACAGAACTGACGCCGCTGTCACCTTCAGAAGGATAGACAAGCGCACCGGCCATTGCTCATACATCTTCCACGGAAACGATGGAACCACAATGCCATGGAACGATACAGCCCAGCTCGACTTCCTGAAGCCAGAGACCAGAGAGGCGGTCATCCAGCAGATTCTGGCGGTTGCACGAAACTTCCCTGTCATAAGATTCGATGCAGCAATGACACTTGCAAAGCGCCACATCCAGAGACTCTGGTACCCAAGACCGGGCACAGGTGGAGACATTGCAGGAAGAACCAGCCACGGAATGACGGATGAGGAGTTCGCAAGACGCATCCCGAACGAGTTCTGGAGAGAGGTCGTCGACAGGATCCAGCAGGAGCTTCCGGACACATTGCTTCTGGCAGAGGCCTTCTGGATGATGGAGAGCTACTTTGTGCGCACACTTGGAATGCACAGAGTCTACAACAGCGCCTTCATGCACATGCTGAAGAACCAGGACAACAAGAAGTACCGCGACATGATCAAGGCAACACTTGAGTATGACCCGGACATCCTCAAGCGCTACGTCAACTTCATGAACAACCCTGACGAGGACACCGCGATTGCACAGTTCGGAGACGGAGACAAGTACTTCGGAGTCTGTACCCTGCTTGCGACCCTGCCGGGCCTGCCGATGTTCGGACATGGCCAGATCGAAGGCTTCAGGGAGAAGTATGGAATGGAGTACCAGAGAGCCTACTGGGACGAGCATCCTAACGAGGGTCTCATCGAGGAGCACAGAAGAAGGATCTTCCCTCTTCTCAAGATGCGTTGGCTGTTCTCCGAATCCAGGTACTTCCAGCTGTTCGATGTCTATGACGGCCATGGCACTGTCCAGGAGTCCGTCTATGCCTACACCAACGGTGATGACAACCAGATGACCATGGTCCTGTACAACAACCAGTACGAGCATGTCGAAGGCTGGATAAAGGACAGCGTTCCAAAGCTTGTGAAGGACGGTGGAGACAGAAGGATCGAGACCATCTCATTGGCAGAGAGTCTGCGCCTGAAGCGCGGTGTCAGAAGGTACTTCATCTACAGGAACTTCAGCAATGGAAAGACCTATCTCTATCCTTCTGCAAACCTCTTCGAGGAAGGCATGAAAGTAGCCTTGAATGGATATGAGACCAAGGTTTTCACAAACATCTACGAAGTTGAGGACATTGATGGAGTCTATGAACGCCTCTTCAAGAAGTATCAGGGCCATGGAATCTATGACCTTGAGCACGAACTCCGAGTGCTTTATCTGCAGCCGGTATTCGAGGCCATAGAGCCGATGAAGGGCCAGAAGTTCTTCAAGGACCTCAAGGCTGTTCTCCAGGGCAAGGCCACACCGGTCAACAAGAGGAACATCATGCAGGCCCTTGGAACCTGCTACACCTACATGGAGGAGTTCGACTCTCTCTTTGCAAAGATCGGCCTGAACATGCACATAATGAAGCCTCAGATCATGCTCCAGCTGATAAACAGCGTCGAGAAGATCTGCAAGCACAAGGTGTTCGCAAACGGAAACATCATCCAGGACAACGATCTGGTCATCGCGATTGCCGCAAGTCTTCTTGTTGCACCGTTCCTGACGTCGGAGTCAACGATGGAGGATGCGGTCAGAACTGCACAGCTTCTGCAGCTAGAGACCTTCTTCGGAGCACCTTCGGCAATCATCTCAAGATGTGCCATCATCATTGCGGCAAGGGAGTTGTCTATCGATGAGCTTCTCAATGACAAGACCTTCCTGGATCTGATTGGACGCAACGAGTACCAGGGTGTCAGATGGTTCAGAGGAGAGTCCTTCCAGGAGTGCATGTACCTGGTCTACTTCTCCAATGCTCTGAAGTCCAAAAAGGTCATCACCGAGAAGAGAGAGCTTGAGATCCGCAAGGAGATCGACATGTGGCTCAGACGCTGCGCCGATGCGAACTACAAGCTGGACAACCTGGTCAGAGGCTGATCAAGTCCCAAGCCAAAACAGCAAAACCTTATTCTGGGCCCCAAAAAGGGGCCTTTTTTGAACTTTTTTTCAATTTTTTCCAAGTGTTTTTTAAAAAATTGTTTAATATACAAACTAGACATAGAATTGTATTCGTTTTATAATTTTGTACTATGAAGACTTGGTTGACTTATTTGGCTGCGGCTGCCATGGGTTTGGCATTCGAGCTTGTACTGAAGGACACTGCAGGGTTTGTACCATTCATCACCTTCATGTCAGAGATTGTCATGAAGCTTGGTGTTTTCATTGTATTCCCTCTTGTCTTCGTCTCCATGATGTCAGGCACCGCCTCCCTCACAAGGAAGTCAGGTCGCACTGGATTCACATGGCTGTCCACTATCTTCTGGGCTCTTTTCACCTCAGCAGCATTCGCATGCATCGGAGTTCTGGTATTCAGGATCTTCCCTGCCGCCTTCCCTATGACCTCAACGGTCCCGGAGTCAGCGGAACAGGCTGCTGTGATCTATCAGGAGCTCTCAGCAACCACAATGCAAAGGCTGCAGAATGCAAATCCGCTTTCAATCAATGCATTTGTGAATCTGATCAGATCCAGTGACTGTCTCCTGCCGGTCCTCTTTGCCGCCTTGGTCTTCGGCTATGCAATCAGACCGACTTCAGAGGTCATCAGACCAGCCTATATCACAATCAACTCATTGAGCGAGGTCATGTTCCGCCTTGCAAGACAGGTTGCCAAGCTTCTCTGGATTGCAATCTTCTTCATCTCCGGAACATGGTATGACAAGCTCTGGACAGACGGAACGATCTTCGAGTCCTGGAGATTCGTCGTGATGTTCGTCATTGCAGGGTTCGGAACTCTTCTGATACTGCTTCCTCTGATCTACGCCATCGCGACAGGCTTCAAGAGGAATCCTTACAGACAGATAATCAGACTGCTCTCAGCAGGCTGCGCAGCATTCTTCTCAACCAACTATCTGTTCAGCCAGACACCTCTTTACACCGACTGCCGCATCAACCTGGGAATCCAGAAGAGCGTGGTGTCCACAACACTTCCTATCCACAGCATCATCACAAAGGGTGGAAGTGCAATGGTCTCAACCCTCTGCACCTGTTCTCTGGTCTATGCTCTGAACGGCTCAATGCCGAACGTTGTCCAGACCTTCACAATTGCCATAGCTTGTACTCTGGCCAGTTTCCTTTGCTGCCTGCATGCTGGTGGTGAGGTGGTGTTCGCAAGCGCCTTCGCCCTTGGTCTTCTCAAGGTCAACGTCTCAGGTGCCGAGTTCGCAATCATCGGACTGCTTCCACTTCTCAACGGAGTGGCAACAATGTTCGACATCTTCCTTGCAGGTCTCGGATGCAGCTTCACAGCCACAAACCTCAAGGCTGACTGCTACATCAGAAACAGAGATAACGTCTAATGAACAGCAAATTCCTGCGCTTTCTAACACTGTTTCTCCAAGTCATCTGTTTGGCTGTCATAGTGGGAGTCTGCGTATATGGGATCGTCGTCAATGATGAATGGAGCGTAAGCGGTCCCTTCATCGAGACTGTTGTCAGGGCCTCTGTGCTCTTCCTGCTCACAATAAGCTACTACAAGACAAGCGTCTCGAACTTCAACCCGGGAAACCCGTTCATCATGCTTTTCATGCTTTTCATGACCATCGTTGAGCTGAAGATTCTTTCCGTGTTCACAGAGCTCACAGGCTGGAGCATTCTTCCTGCAAGAGTGAGCGTCAGGCTGCATCTGTTCTCCCAGCTCATGGTCTACTTCCTGCTGGCAGGTTATGCAATCAACTACCAGAACAATGACCACAGCGCAGTCACAAGGTTCATGCTGTTCGGAATAACAGGTTGTCTGTTCCTTTCAATCATGATTCCTGCAACTCAGGACATCACAGGGGTCTGGACCCTCAGGGCACCTTATCTGCTGGTCACGATCTACTGCTCTGTCAGTGTGCTATGCAACCTAATACTGGCCTTCTCTGAATCAACAAAGCTGGGAACCCTGAGGCACATCTCGACGGTGATGATGCTTCTGGGAAACTACGCAATGATCTATGACAATCCGACCATTGCCCTGATAGGTTCGTGCACCTTCGTGGTAGGCGCATTCATAAGCATGATTCTCACGCTGAGAAACTCGGTCATTCTGTAAGAAGCCTCTTTGACATCTCAAGAATCTCCTCTGCATTCACCTTGACTGTGCTTCTGTCGTATGTCAGAAGGCCGTTGACCTCCTGTTCGACATCGGAGACCTGGGTGTAGATGCTTGCGGCAAGGCCCTTCTTCTTTGCAGGTATTATCTGCTTCTCGTACAGACGGACAATGGCCTTAGTAAGCTCCTTCTTCGTCTTGTAGCGCTTGTAGGTGAAGGCCTTCTTGTTGGTGGTGTTGGTGTCCATGCCATAGCCGCCGAACTCAGTGAGAAGCACTGCCCTTCCAAGGCGGTCCTTCTTGTAGCGGTAAGGATGGAAGTACACATGGAGGCTCTTGATGTCCCCTATTCCCTGGTCATGCCAGCCTGAGGCGTGGTCTATGGTTCTGCTTGGGTCAAGGGCATGGATGTTCTCGCTTATGCGCTTGGAATCGAACTGTCCCCAACCCTCGTTGAACGGAACCCACATGGCGATGCTGGTGCAGTTGAGAAGATGCCTGACCATGCCGTAGCACTCGTCCTCGAAGACCTTGCGCTCGTTCTCGTCCTCACGGGCGAACTTTACATAATCATCGTCCTTCAGGAACGATCCTCGCACCAGAGGGCTTGAGATGACCATGAAGTTGTACCTTCCACCGCCTGAGACCATGTCCTGCCAGACGAGCATTCCGAGCCTG
>DMOO01000116.1 GCA_003456855.1 Sphaerochaeta sp. | reverse complement strand
CTCGAACATCTTAGGCTTGAGGGCGGGGTGGAGCGTAGGCTCTTCGGACTTTGCTTCAGAAAGGGAGAGCAGTACTGTGGTCTGAGGTTCTCCGTTACCTACAAGGATCCTTCATTGCCGGTGATTCTGCATCTGAACCCTTTCACCCTGAGTCCAAGGATCTATGCCAACAGGACGTTCAGCTTCGACAAGGGTGGAATCTTCCCTACAGTCAGAATAGCTGAAGAGGGCTTTGTGGCTGTTGACTGCCATGTCGATGAGTTTAGATCCGACTCCCCGATTGTCGGAACCGATGACATAATGGCAATCTATCCTCCTGAGAAAGGAGGCTTCGGCTGGTGTACCATCAGCGCCTGGGCATGGGCAGGTTACAAGGTTGCATCCGTACTTTCATCCTTGGGTTTCTCTTCTGACAAGATCACAGTCTGTGGATTCTCAAGAGGGGCAAAGACAGCCTTGTGGGCAGGAGCCCAGTATGAGGTCTTCACATCCGTCTATGCCTGTGAGGCAGGCTGCTGCGGATCTGCAATCTTCAGAGGAAAGCAGGGTGAGACCATAGAGGCTATCACCAGACGCTATCCTTACTGGTCCTGTGACAACTTCAAGAAGTATGTGGACAAGGAGGATCAGCTTCCGTTTGACCAGCACATGCTGCTTGCGCTGATTGCTCCAAGGCCACTTTGCATAAGCAGTGCAAGGGAGGACCTGTGGTCGGATCCTGCGAAGGAGTTCGAGTCCTGCGTGCTGGTAAGCGAGCTCTATGAGGCAATGGGGCACAAGGGTTTGGAGTCTACTGTTTTCCCTGCCGATGACAAGCCCGTACGGGGTGAAAGTCTCCAGTACCATGCCAGATACGGGGACCATGACTGCAACTCATACGACTGGGATTGTGTGCTTGGATTCCTGCGCATGTTTGTCTAATATGGTGTTTTGTTTTTGACTATTTGTTAATTTTATGATGCATTAATCTTTGATTGGAACATTGTTTGATTGAATTGGGTTTGATATGAAGAAACTGTTTTGTATTTTACTTGCTTTGTTTTTGTTATTGATTGTAGTCTCCTGCAAGCAGGATCCCAAGAGCTCGAATCTTCCGATGGGTAATGGTGAGACCGTCAAGGTCGTCATCCTCAGCGGACAGTCTAACGCCTCTGGATGCTCCAGGGCGAAGTACCTCTCCAACAAGAGAAACTATGACAATGTATTCGTTAATTTACATGAGCATACAAACGGCAGAAGGACCAACGGGTTTGTGTCTGTGATTCCGGACTATGGCTGCGATGGTGGCTTCTTCGGTCCTGAATATGGGATGGCCAATCTGTTCTCCACGACCTACCCCAGTGAGAAGGTCATGATAATAAAGTACACACGTGGAGGAGGCTCTCTCCAGGAGCAGTTCCTTCCATCTGCCGAGGATGTCTATCCATGTCTTGTCTCTTTCGTACAGAGCTCCTTGGAGACTCTCCGGAACCTTAATTACAACCCTGAGATAGTCGGATTCTGCTGGATGCAGGGCGAATCAGACGCTGTCGTGAGCGAGGAGATGGCCAACGCCTACCATGACAATATGGTCACCTTTGTCACCGCTCTGAGGAACGACATCCAGTCAGACCTGAAGATCTTCGATGCCGCCATTAATGACATCGAGCTGTGGGTGCGCCCTGATGTTGTGAACAATGCCAAGAGGCAGCTGGCCTCGGAACTGTCAGGCTATTGTTTCATTGACACCAATGCTGCGGGCCTGACTACCGTCCATGAACCTGAACCTGTTGCGGACCTGGCGCACTACGACAGTCGCTCTGAGATAAAGCTTGGTCTGCTTTTCGCCCAGGCTGTGATTGATTCTCTGTAATTAAAGCTGTATTTGTTTGTTTCCTCATTGGAGTTGGTATATGAGAAAGAGTATCATTCTGTTCATTTTTATCCTTGCTGTCATACCTGCATTGTTCGCTGATGCCAAGCTTGGCGTAAGCATGACAATGGCCCAGAATATGAAACAAGTTGAAAGATTTTCAATAGAAAGCTCTGATAGGGACATCTTCAGGTATGGAGACGAAGAGAAGAAGATCAACTTCGCGATCCTTGTTGAGGGTACGGGAGGTGTCTCCTTCTGCAGCTATGATGACACAGAGAGCATCCATCTTGATGTCTCATTTGCTCTTCTGCCAGGCTTCAGCGTCAGGTTCAACGACTTTATTCTGATGAATGTCTGCATTGGGCCCAAATACAGCAGAATAGGTCATACAGGTGACCTGGAGACAGCTGCAGGTTGGGACCGCTTCCTTTCCTTCATGACAATCGGTTTGATGGGTTCGCATCCTCTGAGAAAAGTGGAGCTTGATCTGGATATCAGCTTCCAGATCGCCTTCCTGACCATTGGTGTCACAGCAGGAGTTCCTGTGTTCGAGGCACATGATGGGGATTTCCGCCAGGGGCTTTCGTTCTCGGCATATGGAGCCATAGACTTCAATTTCTGATTTGTCTTGAAAAAGACTCTCCATGAGTCTTATGATTTAATGAATCTCCCCAAAGGGGATATTGAGAGGTATTATATGAATAAGAAACTTGTTGCTGTTCTCTGCGTTGCACTTCTTGTGCTCTCTTTCGCTTCAGCTAGAATCTTCAATTTCGGTGTTGGTGCAATGTATGGTGTTTCCTCAGGAATCATTCCTACCAGTGAGGAGGGGGCAACATATGATGAATACAAGTGTAGTGGCTTGGGCATGGACATCCATACAAGTCTAACCTTTGGAAGACGTGCTGAGATATATTTTGACCAGTCTCTTGGAATCAAAGAGTCCCAACCTTTCTCCGATGCACTCGTTGCAACAATGGGTGTGACCGGATTTGAACTGGATGCTGTACTCGATTACAGAGCCCATCTGGGATATGAGCATGCTGTCCTACTTGATCCGCTCAGACTCTCCGTGGGTGTCTGCGGCTCGCTGCAGGTGATAGTGGGCAACTACATCAAGGGTGACAGGTCGGCAGAGTACGAGACGATCAACCCAACAATTGTGAATATGGGTGTGGGTTTAACCGCAAAGGCTGAATTCCCGATGACAAGGCATCTGGCACTCTATGTCAAGGGCGAGGCAGACTATTTCACAAAGTCCATGTATGGAGTTGGCAACTACCATTATCCTGAACCACTGGAGACTGATGGCATCCCAGAGGATAGTATATTATCCATGACTACTGATAAGAACTTCAGTGCAGTTGTAAGCGCAGGATTGGTCGTCTACTTCTGATTTCCATTGCATTCAACTAGAGAGGGGAGCCTGTGTGGCTCCCCTCAGTTTTTCTTTCTTCTTGTTATTGCTATTGTTTCTTCTCTCTCACTTGGAGAATCTGTCAATTACAGCCTGTGCGCTGTTCTCGATGGCCTCAGGCATCTTCACTCTTCCGTCGAAGACCGCCATGTCCTTGAAGCCTATTCCTGTGAGAAGCACGCAGATGCTTGCATCCTCGCCGTATTTTTCCTTCAGCATTGCCTTGTCCTTGTTCAGGGCTGCCCAGGCTGTGGCACTTGCCGGCTCGACGAAGATTCCGCTGTCATGGACAAGTTCCATCTGTGCATCAAGGATTTCCTTCTCCGTCACCTCTGTGCACCAGCCTTCATAGGCCTTGAGGTACTGCACAGCCATTCTGCCGCTTGCAGGGATGTCGACTGAGATGGAGTCTGCCCTTGTCGTGGCCTCGATGCTCTTGAACTCTCCTGTCCTGAAGGCCTGGCTGATCGCATTGGACTTCTCGCTCTGTGCGCAGACGATGTGAGGGATCTTCTTTATCAGGCCGGCCTGGAGCAGGTCATAGAAGCCCTTGTAGACACCACTGATGATGCAGCCGTCTCCAACAGGGACGTAGACGATGTCGGGGACCTTTCTTCCAAGCTGCTCGAAGAGTTCGATTGAGACGCTCTTCTTTCCCTCGATTGTCATCGGGTTGTAGGCTGTGTTTCGGTTGATTCCGCCGAAGTGCTTCGTGTACTCGATGGAGAGCAGGAAGGCATCATCGTAGGAACCCTTGACCGGAACGACAGTCGCTCCGTAGAGAACGCTCTGCATAAGCTTGTTGATAGGCGCGGTCTGTGGGACGAACAGGATGATGTCCAGACCGTAGGCTGCTCCTGCACAGCTCATTGCAGCTCCCGCGTTGCCTGTCGAGGCAAGGGCGATCTTCTTTGTGTTGTGGGCTATGGCCTGTGCTGCTATCAGCTGGCTGGCTCTGTCCTTGAAGGAACCGGAGGGGAGGTAGGCATCCATCTTGCAGAAGACGTTCTTCAGTCCAATCTTGTCATTGAGACGCTTCGGGACGACTATCGGAGTTGTTCCAACCGGATACACTTCCTTGTTCGGTACTTCATAAGGGAAGAAGTCATAGATGGAGACATGCTCCTTCTTCTGGAGCTTCTCAAGGTCCTTCCTGTCATAGATGACCTTCAGGTATCCCCTTGGGAACTCTCCCTCCTTCTGTTTGGCTGCACATTCCGGGCACTGGTAGATGATGTCATCGGTGACATACTCCTTTCCGCAGTCCACGCATACATATTTGAATTTCATGTGTGTTCTCCTAGACAACAAAAAGGGCTGCCGTTAAGCAGCCCTCTGGATTATCGGTCCATTACTTGGCAAGGACTTCCTTGTTGAAGGCCTCGATGAGCTCATCGATCTTGGCTGCCATCGGTGGGATTGACTTCCAGTAATCTCTCTCGTACCACTGTCTGTTGAGTTCCTCATAGGTCTTGCCCTGCTGCTCAACCCATG